>DATEUZ010000001.1:0-5048 GCA_035282885.1 Patescibacteria group bacterium
CGCTGAGCATCACGGTCGGCGGAAAATCAATCGTTGATGTGACGGAACTTTCAATTAAAGAAACACTTTCCTTTTTTGAGATACTCAGTCTTTCAGAAAAAGAACAGGAAATTGCACAGCAGGTCTTGAAAGAGATCAAAGAACGCCTGACATTTCTTGTCTCCGTCGGTCTTGATTATCTCTCATTGTCACGCCGTTCCTCCTCACTTGCAGGTGGTGAAGCCCAAAGGATTCGTCTCGCATCTCAAGTGGGATCAGGACTTTCAGGAGTCTTGTATGTTCTTGATGAACCCTCAATAGGACTGCATCAACGGGACAATAAACGACTTATTGACACTCTCAAGCGCCTCAGGGATCTTGGGAATACCGTTATCGTCGTTGAACATGACCGTGAGATTATGGAACAAGCCGATCACATCATTGATTTCGGGCCAGGGGCAGGTGACCATGGAGGATATATCGTCTCTCAAGGTACACCAGACCATATCCGAAACGATCCAAAGAGTCTCACTGGCCAGTATCTTTCAGGGAAAAAAGACGTCAGAGTCTTTCCTTCCCGAACGAAAGAACCAAACGGCGCGTTAATAATTATAGGGGCAAAGGAGCATAACCTAAAAAATATCGTGGTTAAGATTCCTCTCCGCCAATTCGTCTGTGTCACTGGAGTTTCAGGGAGTGGAAAATCAACGTTAGTTCACGACATTTTGTATAAAGCCCTCGCGTTTGAACTCTACAAAGCAAAAGACAGACCTGGGAAGTACCAGACAATTCAAGGAGTAGAAGAAGTCGATAAGGTACTTCTTATAGATCAATCACCAATCGGAAGAACACCTCGATCAAATCCGGCAACGTACACAGGCGTTTTTACAGTGATCCGTGATCTATTTTCGCAAACACAAGAAGCACGAATGAGAGGATATAAACTCGGTCGTTTCAGCTTTAACGTAAAAGGAGGACGATGCGAAAACTGCCAGGGAGAAGGGCAAATCAAAATAGAAATGCATTTCCTTCCAGATGTCTATGTCGATTGCGAAGTCTGTAAAGGAAAACGGTATAACCAAGAGGCGTTAGAAGTCCTCTATAAAGGAAAAAATATTGCCGATGTTCTTGATATGACCGTGTATGAGGCGCTTGAGTTCTTTACACATATTCCCGGTGTCGAGAAGAAACTGTCCATTCTACAAGCAGTTGGACTTGGCTATATCAGGCTTGGGCAGCCCGCGCCGACGCTTTCTGGCGGAGAAGCACAACGTGTAAAACTTTCCTCTGAACTCTCCAAAAAACCAACAGGAAACACGCTCTATATCCTTGATGAGCCCACAACCGGTCTACACTTTGCCGATATAGAGAAACTCCTTCGCATCTTACGCCAACTTGTTGACTCAGGAAACAGTGTCATTGTGATTGAACATAATCTTGACGTCATAAAAAATGCTGATTGGATTATTGACTTGGGTCCTGAGGGCGGTGATAATGGAGGAAAGGTCATTGCCCAAGGAACACCGCAAGATATCGCGGACATACAGCATTCATACACAGGGCAATTTTTACGAACCATACTACATGATTAAACGACTACTCGTCTTTTCTGCCTTTCTCATCATTCTTTTCGCTTCTTATCCATCGAGTGTTTTCTCCTCCGAACAGTTTCAGGAAGACTACAACCTGACATATTCGTTTTTTGAAGATGGTAAGACGCGAGTTACACAGGAAACATCCTTCACAAACCGTACAACGAACTTCTATGCCTCAGAATACGCACTTATCATTAACTCAACAACAGTCTCGAACGCGAAGGCATGGGATGCTGATGGGGCTCTCCAAGTCGTTGTTCAAGTGAAGGACGGACTCACTCACATCACCGTCAAATTTTCAAAACAAGTTGTCGGGAAATCGAAAAAACTGTCTTGGACGCTTCAATATGACGTCACAGATTTTTCCTCTAAGAATGGTCAAGTGTGGGAAATTAACGTTCCCCGTCTTTCGACCATCGATGACGTTTCAACCTATAACGTAACCCTCTCTATACCCGAATCATACGGAAAACTTCTCTATATCTCACCACATCCAAAAGAAGGATACACGTTCACAAAAGATGAGATTTCCCATAAGGGAATAAATGCGGCCTTCGGAAATAACCAAATCTTCAACTTTACAGTTTCGTATCACCTCTACAACCCAAATCCTGTTATCCTTGAATTCGAAATAGCACTTCCCCCAGACACTGCATACCAGCGACTCCTCTATAAAACCATCCAACCAAAACCAAAATCCGTCACCATTGATCATGACGGAAACTACCTTGCGACCTTTAACCTGAAAAGTGGGGAGAATATGACAGTTTTAGCTTCGGGTTCAGCACAATTATCTCTGGATCCGTTATGGAAACCGAAACCACTGACGCAGGAAGAGCGTGAGAAATATCTTCTTTCTGACACCTATTGGGAAAAAGAAGATCCTTCCATTGTTCAAAAGGCGAATGAGCTTAAAACCCCTCGTGCGATATATGACTTTTTAGTTTCAGAATTCTCATACAATAAAGACAGAGTTTCAACCGATGCGATTGAGGAAAACGGAACACTGCGCCTTGGCGCAAAAGAAGCACTTTTGAACCCCAGTAATCTGATTTGCACGGAATTTACTGATCTTTTTATCGCACTTGCCAGGGCTGTCGGCATTCCAGCTCGAGAGGTAAACGGATACGCATTCACCAATAATCCTGAATTACGGCCGTTAAGCTTACGACGCGACATCCTTCATGCATGGCCGGAGTATTGGGATGAGGAAAAAGGATGGATCCCCGTTGATCCGACGTGGGGGAATACGAACCCGGGAATTGATTACTTCGAGAAGCTTGACCTCAACCACTTTGTATTTGTCGTTCACGGACTTGACAGCGAGAATCCCTATCCTGCCGGATCATACAAAGTGAATGGTGAAGAGGGAAAAGACATGTATATCACCTTCGGAATACCGAAAGACATGGAAGGCCTTTCCTCACGAATACTTGAAACATCACTTGAGCTTCCTTCAACGTCCGTTTCCGGTTTCGATATCCAAGGTAGACTCCGTCTCCTCAATAAAGGCGGTAACACCGTGTACGACGTTGTACCGAAACTCTCTTCAACAAATACTGTCACAACACCCGAACAGAACTTTACCGTAGAGAGAATTCCTCCCTACGGTCTTGTAGAAATACCTTTTACCATCAAAAAGACTTCTTTCTTTACTCATGATTACGTACCTGTTTCCGTAACCTTGGATGATACAATATACTCGAAAACTGTCTCAGTACGACCTGTCGCTTTTCTTTCACTTATAGGAGGTATCATTCTTGTCTTTGCAGGAGGAGCTTTCATCTTTACCAAAACGTCCTGGCGTTTACCTTTTCAAAAACAGAAAAGGTAAAGTCATCTATGTCGGAAAAGCGAAAAGCCTCTATCACCGAGTCCATTCGTATTTCCAAAACACTCCTTCCCTAGGACCCAAAACTTCAGTCCTTGTTTCGAATATCACCTCTCTTTCGTGTATTGAAGTGTCCTCAGAAGTTGAAGCTCTCCTTCTTGAGGCAAATCTCATAAAAAAATACGTGCCGAAATATAACGTCGATCTCAAAGACGGAAGAAGCTATCCTTTCATAAGGATATCACTCCAGGAGGATTACCCACGTGTCTCGATCGAAAGAAAGAAAGAGATGGATGGCTCTTTCTACCTTGGCCCCTTTACTGATGCTTCGGGAGTAAAGACGATTTTACGTATGCTGCGGGCTGTTTTTCCTTATCGAAGTTGTCGGACACTACCGCCAAAACCGTGTCTGTACTACCATCTGGGTCTTTGTGTCGCTCCTTGTACCTTTACAACGAAAGAACAAAAGAAGGAATACAGAACTCTTATTCGCCGATTAACCCGTTTTCTTCAGGGAGATATTTCCGGTATGACACAGGTTTTATTGCGAGAGATGAAGAGAGAAGCGGATACCTTAAGATTCGAACAAGCAGCAATAATTAAAAAGAGAGTAGAACAGATCCAAAGGCTTACACGACCGTATATGTCCCCTGATGACTATCTCAAAAATCCCAATCTTCTTATAGACATTCGCGAGCAGGAACTCGAAAGAATCTCTGAAATCTTACGGGAAGCGTACTCTGATATTCTTCCTCCGACTCGTATTGAGTGTTACGACATTTCGAATATACAAGGACAAGATGCGACAGGCTCCATGGTCGTTTTTATCAAAGGTGAGCCTGATAAAAATGAATATAAACGATTTAAGATTCGCACTCTAAAAGAACCGAACGACGTTGCTATGATGAGAGAGGTGATTTCCAGGAGACTCAAACATGATGAATGGACCTTTCCAGATCTTATCTGCGTCGACGGCGGAAGAGCACAGCTCACGACGGCTCTCGTCACACTCCAGAAATCCCAGATTTCCATACCTGTCATTTCACTCGCAAAGAGAGAAGAAGAAATCTATATCCCGGGAAAGCTTTTCCCAGTCAAGCTCTCGCGACGTGATCCAGCTCTCCAACTTATACAACGAATACGAGATGAAGCGCACCGTTTTGCGCTCTCATATCACCGAAAACTCAGGCTCAAACGTTTGACAGACAAATTGTGATTTGTTACCCTACAGACTAGTATGAAAACACTTGTCCGCTCAGTCCTCATCAACATGGCTGCCATATGGATCGCAACGCAGCTTGTTGAAGGCTTAAAACTCCACGGTGGACTTACATCACTCCTTCTCGCAGCACTTCTTTTTGGACTCATGAACCTCCTTCTGAAACCTGTGATTTCCCTCCTTCTCTTGCCGATTAACCTTCTGACGCTTGGGATTTTTTCCTGGATCGTCAACGTCATCATGCTGTACCTTCTGACCAAAATCTTCCCTGCTCTTACTCTCTCATCCTGGTTTTTCCCGGGATACACCTATCAAGGATTTGTCATACCTTCCTTTGATGTTTCAATTCTTTTCACAGCTATTATCGCTTCTTTTATTATCAGCGTTATCACGTCGTTCTTTCAGTGGCTTATAAAATGAAAAA
>DATEUZ010000002.1:0-6689 GCA_035282885.1 Patescibacteria group bacterium
TGAGTATCTTGTTACTGAAGAAGCCTTCCAAGTTCATTTCACGGCGGAGAGGTTTTTAGGGAAAAGGATTCCCACACTCACATTCACCTTTACGAGAATGATGCCGAAAGACGCCGGTCCTGTGCAGGCACACAGGCTTCCTGCATACCTTGAAGCAAGACAGATGCTGGTGAAGTGTGAAGTCAAAAAAGACATAACTTCGCGAAGATTTCGCAATATACCGAAAAAACTCAATGTCGTCAAAAACTAAAAACGTTTGTATAATCACTCCATGAGTGATCGATTACACGGCGAACTCAAGAAACTCATCAAGACTCGATTTGTTGAGAGCGAGGTCGCTTCCTCTTTTTTGAGGAGACTCCAAAAAGGAAAATTCTCTCGGGACGAGAATCCGCTGACACATTTTTGTGTCTATTTTGCTGCCTTTGATCCGAAGACCCAGAATCTTTTTTTAGGTCATCACATTAAATCAGGAAAGTGGCTTTTTAACGGCGGGCATATCGATGAGGGAGAAACGACTGGAGAAACGCTTGAACGGGAAGTCGGTGAAGAATGGGGTCTTGCGCTTGATCCTCAGCAGGTTATCGGACCATCTTTATTGACGATTACAACGATAACGCGTCCGTCGAGAGTTCGGTGTCTGCGGCATTACGATATCTGGTATTTCATTTCGCTTCAGGAAAATCTTTTTCGTCCTGATCAGGAAAAATTAGCGATTGAGTTTTATACCACTGGTTGGACACCACACGCGCAGTCACTTCGCCTTGTCAATGATCCGAGCACCTTGACTGCGATTGAGCATATCCGAAGCGATTTATTCCTATGAGCAACATTGTCCTCACTGTACGAAAAGAATTACAAGAGAATGCGGATGACAAAACAAAGGCAAGTCTCCAGAGGTTTTTTAAAGAAAAAGTTCTCTTTCATGGAGTAAAGTCCCACCTTGTCGAAAAGGTTGCCAAAGAAAACTTCAAGAACATTCAGAACAGAAAAAAGAAAGAGATATTTGACTTGTGTGAGGAACTGCTTCAATCAGGGTACTGTGAGGAAGCGTGGGTGGCAGCAAACTGGGCATATGCGCTTCGAAAAGACTTTGAACCTGCTGATTTCCAGACGTTTGAACGTTGGGTTGGAAAATACATTGATAATTGGGCAGAATGCGATACGCTCTGCAACCATACGGTCGGTTCATTCTTGGAACAGTATCCGAAGTACGTTGAAAAACTCAAAGCATGGACGAAGTCAAAGAATCGTTGGGTCAAGCGAGCCGCCGCTGTGTCTTTCATTATCCCGGCCAAAGAAGGAAAGTTTCTGAAAGATATTTTTGACATTGCTGACAGCTTGCTCATGGATTCGGACGATATGGTACAAAAAGGATATGGTTGGCTGTTGAAAGAGGCAAGTAGACTTCACCAGAAGGACGTGTTCGAGTATGTCATGAAGCATAAAAGGAAGATGCCAAGAACAGCGCTTCGGTACGCCATCGAGAAAATGCCTCCTGAACTTAGGGCAAAGGCGATGGAGAAAGAAACGAGCTCTACGTAGGCTTTGCTTAAGACGTATAGTACTTGATACAATAACGAAGAAAGGAATCCAAGAAATTTATGAAACTCAGTGTCGGTATTGTCGGGCTTCCCAATGTCGGGAAGTCAACTCTTTTTAATGCACTTTTACACCGTCAGGTTGCGGATGTTGCCTCGTATCCGTTTTCAACGATTGAGCCGAATATCGGGATGGTAGAGGTCCCTGATGAACGCTTGGGAGTCCTCGCAAAACTGGTTGAACCGAAGAAAACTGTTCCTGCGGTCGTCCGGTTTGTGGATATTGCTGGACTCGTGAAAGGTGCTTCCCAAGGAGAAGGTCTTGGCAACCAGTTTTTATCTCATATACGGGAGGTCGATGCGATCGCGCATGTGGTGAGATTTTTTGAAGATCCGAACGTGTCACATATCAGCGGACGGATCGATGCGGCCCTTGACATTGCCATCATTAAGACGGAGCTGATCTTAGCTGATTTACAGACACTTGATAAACAGGTACAACCCAAAGGAAAAGTATCCCATCAGGATGAAATCCGGTGGCGTTCGATTGAGAATCTCAAAGAGTCCTTAAACAATGGGCATACGGCACGCTACACGCTGTTAGAACCCGAGGAGAGGATTGCGATTGAAGATTTGCATCTTTTGACGAACAAACCGACGATTTATGTCTTTAATATCTCGACGAATCAATTGACCTCCGGTGCCTTTGACGCTGAATCGATTCGGACAGATTTGCGGTTGAAATCACGTGCGGTATCGCTCTGTGGACAACTCGAGGGAGATGTTGCCGAAAAACCGAAAGAAGAACAAAAGAACGTTTTTTCTCAGTACGGATTGAGAGAGTCAGGTCTTGAAACGCTCATACATGTCGCGTATGAAACATTAGGACTTATCTCATTTTTCACCGTTGGTCCTGACGAAGTCCGGGCGTGGACGATTCAGAGAGGGATGACGGCGAAAGAGGCAGCAGGAGCAATACACACGGATTTTGTGAAAGGGTTTATTAAAGCGGAGGTCTGTGACTACGAAGCGTTTTTAAAAGTCGGCTCCTGGAAAAAAGCGAAAGAACTCGGACTCCTGCGTTTTGAAGGGAAAGAATACCAAGTGAGGGACGGAGACATTGTTGAGTTCCGCTTCCATGTGTGATACAGAAGGATTGGAGTTTCTTGCTTCATAAAGACCGTTATGATATGATAACCGAACTTTCAAGAAAGGAAAGATATGTATGTACGAAATGATGGTGATTTTAGATCCGCAGCTTCTCTCGACAGATGAAAAGAAAAAGATCGACAAGATCAAAGAATTCATCGGGAAAAAGGGAAAAGTGAGCGGTGTCAATGCGTTGGGCAAAAAGAGATTTGCATATAACATCGGAAAGTTAGAAGAGGGGACGTATGTCCTTTTTCAATTCGAGGCAGACGGTAAGATGGTTCCACAGATTGAGCGTCAGATGAAACTTGAGGAGGGTGTTGTTCGCTATTTGATTCTCTCCCAATAGGTCGATTGTGGATATGAGTACTCCCTTTGTTGTACATGATCCTTTCCACTTGTATTTCCCAAAGAAAAGAGACACAAGGGTGTGGCAGGAAACACAAGGAGGTGGCGCGAAGCGTAAGAACCGGGTAGTTTTTTAAGTTTTTGAACGAGAAGAGGAGGAACACACATGTCAGCTCGATCACTCAATAAGGTACTTTTAATTGGAAACTTAACACGGGATCCAGAACTTCGGTACACCCCGCAAGGGACTGCTGTCTGTTCGTTCGGTCTCGCCACAAATAGGTCATGGGTTCCGTCTGAAGGCGGAGAGAAAAGAGAAGAGACGGAATTCCACCGGATTGTTGCATGGAACAAACTTGCTGAACTGTGCAATCAACTTTTAAGCAAAGGACGAAAAGTCTACGTGGAAGGAAGATTGCAAACGCGAACGTGGGAAGGACAAGACGGACAAAAGCGTCAGGCAACAGAAGTAGTCATTGAAAACATGATTGTCCTTGACAGCCGCGGAAGACCTGAAGGTGGGCAAGAGGTGCAGGAAGAGGTACAGAAAGAAGAAAAACCGCGATCAAAGAAAGCTTCCTCAAAGGAAGCCGAACCGAAAAGTGAAGAACCTGCTTCTGAAAAAGCAACGGATGTGAAGGAAGACGAAGATATCAATCTTGACGATATTCCATTTTAATGATAGAAAGGTGAATCTATGATACAAAGACGATCAGGAAGAAGGAGTGGAAGAAGAACAGAGCGGCTGACGCTTGTCGGTCGTTCAGGTTGCGGGTATTGCCAGGAGAAAAGAGACTTCGACTACAAAGATGCTTTAACCCTGAAGCGGTACACAACAGAGCGAGGAAAAATATTATCCAGGAGAAAGACTCGGTTGTGTGCGAAACACCAGCGTCATCTGAGTAGCGCCATTAAACGGGCACGAACCATGGCGCTTCTTCCCTTTGTGACGAAGGTAAGGTAAAATAAAACTCATGGAAAATGTTGGTCGTTGGCTGCCTGGATCTGTTGATCCGACCACATTAGCGGACAGTCTCGGTAACAAACAATTGTATCCCCAAACTGTTCCTGTCACAAAACAAGATCTCTATTTAGAGCTCGCGCTTCTTATTGAAGACCTCAGGAAACACCCCGAAGACGTCCTCAAAGACGGTAAGATCATCATTTCAGAAAAACTTTTTACGATTTGTCCCAGCAGAGGAGAACTTGTGCTTGTTGTGCTGAATGCTATTGAGCCTGAGGGAATAAAGGAAATTGAGCGGCTTGGAACGGTCGTTGCTCCCAAAGGCATTGTTCAGAAAGAACAGGTCGTCTGTGAGATGAAAGTGGATCTCGGGACTACGGATACACACACAATACAGGTCATGTTTGACGAGCTTGTTCTTATTCCACTTCCGCCACAAGAGAAAGCGACAGTAGAAGTGTTTTGTAAGAGACCGTTTTCTCTGGAGGGAAAAACGAGAATAAAACGGGAGGTTGTCGGAGGAGAAGTGGGAATCGTGATTGACGGCAGAGGCCGTCCGTTTGTTCCTCCTGCCATGGATGCACAGGGGAGAAAACGAATGCTCAAATGGAGAAAAGCTCTGGAGTCAGGTTTCTATGAGTGAAAAAACGAAACATGAGGAAGCTTCTCGCCTTCCCGTCAGAGTTCGGGTTCTTTCCCATGTCCAAAAGACGGTGCAGAGAAACTTGCCTGAGCGTACGGAAATCCTTGTGAAGAAAGGCGATGAAGTCTATCCGGAGAAAGTCATTGGACTTGCAAAGACAGCTGCCGGTTTCAGAAGTTTCCGGCTCGCAGACCTTCTTGATCTAAAGCATCCGAAGGACGTCCGTCAGTATTTGGTGTGTAAAGAAGGAGATAAAGTGTATAAGGGTCAACAAATAGCAGGAAAAAAAGGATTTTTAGGGATAGGAACAAAAGTCGTGACGTCTCCGATCGACGGAGTTGTCCAGTCCTTCCATGAAGATACAGGCCGGTTAACCATGGAGTTTCTGCCCTCTGTTGTAAGAATCGCAGCAGGGATGCCGGGAGTCGTCGACAAAATAGAAGCAGATAGAAGAGTCTCGATCCAGTCAACGGTCACACAGGTGTTTGGCGTATTGGGTGCAGGGCGCGAACGGGCAGGATTTATCAAAGTGACGGTGAAACCGGACGATTTTCTCTTGCCGGCAAATATCGAAGCGGTTCATGCCGGCAGCATTCTTGTCGGTGGAGCTCTTATCACACGGGACACGCTCGAGAAAGCCCTTGCAATAGGCGTTGCCGGAATTATCACAGGCGGTATTCATCTGAAGGATTTTGAAAGCATCGGTGGAGAAAAAATTGTGCAGATCGGAAGTGTCGGTACTGACGTCGGTCTGACAATTCTTGTGACGGAAGGTTTCGGCAGAATTCCGATGGGAGAAGATATTTGGGCGACACTTTTTCGTTTAAACGATCGGTACGCTCTCATTGATGGGGAAACACGGTCTGTCGTGGTTCCGGAAGAAGGAGAAGGGGAAAAAATTCCTGAGTCGTTAGGCCTCCAGGAGAAAGAAATGACGGTGGGTGACACTGTTCGTATTATAGCTGAACCTGAGATCGGTACGATTGGAAAGGTAGTCAGTGTCGGGAAGGAAACGGAAACGTTGGACTCAGGGCTTTCCGCCTATATGGTAGAATTACAGATCGGGAAAGAAAAGAAACGAGTACCTGCACAAAATTTGGAGATCGTTCTCTCTCAAACACAAAAATGAAGAAACGAATAGGATATGTTCTCATCGTCGCTTTGGTATTTTTGATCGGATTTCGTGTTGGTCACTATGACATTACGCTTCAGTGGCAAAAGTATAATCCGCAACTCTCCGTTGTAAACAAGGAACCACCCCCGTCTTATCAGGAAGTAGATTTTCAGCAATTTTGGGATACCTGGGATGCGATGACGCGACTCTATCTTGATAAGTCAAAGCTTAATCCTCAGAAAATGGTCTATGGTGCAATTTCGGGTATGGTTCGTTCAGTCGGTGATCCCTATACTGTTTTTCTTGACCCTGAACAAAACAAGGAGTTCGAACAGGATATTAACGGAACGTATGAGGGTGTCGGACTTCAGATCGGATACCAAAAGGAGAGACTTGTTGTGATCGCGCCTTTAAAAGATACTCCTGCTGAGGCAGCGGGAATCAGGGCAGGAGACGCAATTTTGTCTATTGACGGCGAAGAATCGTTTAATATGACACTCTTTGATGCAGTCGCAAAGATTCGAGGGCCGCTTGGAACAAAAGTGACTCTGACGTTGACTCGGGATGGATACGAGTCTTCTTTCGATGTGACGCTCACACGAGCCCAAATCACAGTGAAAACAGTTGACTTCACTTTGCGAGAGGATGGTATCGCGTATCTCAAGGTCTCACGCTTCGGGGACCAGACCGCAGCTGAATGGGATGAGGCGATAAAGCAAATCGTTGCGGCTGAGTCGAAAGGCATCATTCTTGATCTTCGGAATAATCCGGGAGGATATCTTTCCGGTGCGGTCTATCTCGCGTCTGAATTTTTATCAGCCGGCACCGTGGTTGTTGAGGAAGAGGGAAGCGGTGAGTTTCTGACGTTTGAAGTGAACCACGCCGCATCGTTACCCAAAACGCCTTTGGTTGTACTTATCAATAAAGGAA
>DATEUZ010000003.1:0-6298 GCA_035282885.1 Patescibacteria group bacterium
GTGAAATCTGATGATATGGTATCGATTGCAAAACAAAAAGCAGAGGAGACTCTTCTGAAACGATACAATGAAGACGATTTCGCGGTCACAGAGCAGTCAGAGCTTCTCAATACGATTGATCAAATATTTTCAATTTTAAACTCAGTTCTTATTGCAATTGGTTCCATATCTTTGTTAGTGGGTGGTATTGGGATTATGAACATTATGTATGCAACGGTGACCGAACGGACAAAAGAAGTGGGGATTCGACGTGCTGTAGGAGCAACGCAACAAGACATTTTGAAACAATTTTTAACAGAATCTCTCCTCCTTTCCCTGTTTGGCGGAGTTCTGGGTTTACTTTTAGCCAGCATATTGGTGATGGTTATGCGATTCTTTTTCCCCGCGGCGCTTAACCTTTTTGCTGTGTTTATATCACTCGGCGTGTCTTCGGCAATAGGAATATTTTTTGGAGTCTTTCCGGCAAAGCGTGCAGCGGAACTTCCGCCGATCGAGGCGATTCGATACGAATAATTTTTAACCTATTCCAACCTATGTAGTTACACTTGAGCCAAGATGACAACGTAATTTTTTCCGTAATATTGAGCGCATTTTGGACACGTCGTATAAAAGAAATAATATTTTTGAGCGTTTTTTCCTTTTGACTCAACATATCTCTTCATCTCTGCCATCCATTTTCCAAGATTTTGGAAAGATCCTTCAAACACTTTTGAGAGGAATGTTCCGGAGATTTTGACCATATTTGAGTTTGGGACATCCTTTTCTGTCGCGATGTATATGTCACTTCCCCAGAGTGAATTCTCATCACACATCATTAAAGGTTGTTTCGTAAGCGCATCCGCGTTCTTGATCTTTTCAACATTCTTCACGACCACCTGTCCGAAATTGATGGGAATATGGAAAAGACTTCGTACCCTGTCTTTAAGAAATAACTTGTCTGTCCAGGTTAGTTCCTGGTCCTCCCAGGGTTTGGGATCAAACCGTGGACAACACCCAGTTTCAGAATCATCATAAAGAGTGTCCATACAAACTTCTCCTTTCTTTTATTTTTTTCGGTATTTTTCAGTAATTTTTGATACTCTTTTTTAGAGACAATATCTTTCGTGCTTTCAAGCCTGTCCAAAAATTATTTCTTCGAGATGGTAGCAATGAGAAAAATGTTTTATTTCTTCTTAGCTGTGATGATCTGATGTTTCTCGCCACCGCTCGTATCAAGTACATCAAAGAGAATTTCAAAGCCAGCATGTTGAACGATTTTCTTATTTTTCTCCGAACCGTAGTGGCTCCAGTACATTTTTACTCCATGGAAATTTTCCTCCGACCCTTCCCACTCAGACGAACCCATGGTAACCAAGAGAAGACCACCTTTGGATAAGAAGCTTCCTATTGTTTCGAATAATGTCGCGTGGGTTTCTCTGGGGACATGGAAAATTGCATAAAAAGAAACAACCGCATCGACATGGTATTCTCCGCTTCTGAGTTGAGACATGTTTTTCACTTCAAAACTGGCTTGAGGAACATGTTTCTTTGCGAGCTCTATTTGCCGTTCCGAAATGTCGATGCCGGTAACAGCAAACCCTTTTTTGACCAGATATTCGTCAATTGGTTTCCCGGCTCCACAACCTATGTCTAAGATTTTAGACCCCGGTTGTAATATGGAAGCAAGTTGGTTCAAATACTTGGTATTTTTGAATTGATCTCTGTGTTGAAGATAATCGGCGGCGGCCTTATTGTAGCCTCGTTTTATGAGATGAGCCTTCATGTCTTTTACTTCCAACTTTCCCGATTCCTGTACATCCAACTCGTGACGTTTCCTTGTGTACACCACTTGATTGCTTTTTGGACTTCGTATGTACAGATAAATTCATCATACGTACACCTTTCTTGTTTTGGTAATGAAGCCTCAAGAATAGAGAGGAAGGGGAGAGCTTTTTTATCAGCTATTTGTCCTAAAGCCCAGACCGCCGTATTTTTTTCTCGATATGAAGACTCGCCTGATTGGATGACTTGTATCAAAGATTCAACACAGTCTTTTTGATAGGCAGTTTTCGCTTTCAGACAAGCCGTTTTGACATCTTTCCTAATAAGATAGAGTGAGTACAAGAAGATGACAGAAATAATAAATAGACCAAGGAGTGAAACAATAAGAAGAGTTCTTTTTATCATCGTGTCCTTCGTATCATAGGGCTCGTGAGATCTCGCTACGATTTTTTTGCCACAACAACAGCTGCGGGCGAGTCGATTGAATAGTGTTCCCCCTTGAGACTTCCGTACACGTTTTCTACCGTTAGTCCTGCTTCTTCAATCAGTTTCTTTAATTCAGCTACAGTATAGGCTCTAATTGAATGGTTCCAGGATTCTTTCCTGCCGTCGGGAAACGTGACTGTATTTTTCCAGTTTAGTCTTCCCTTAAGTGCGTCAAACTCCCATTCTTTTCGAATAGAAATATCTTTATGGTGTTCAAAAAAAGAAGGCTTAAATTCCCGTATTTCTTTCTCCCTGTTCCAAAAGTCCATCAGAAACCGTCCTTTTGGTTTCAACGCCCGAAACACACCCTTCAGCATATCCGTATCTTCTTTTTCATCTTCAAAATATCCAAAGGAAAGAAACATATTAAGAACGATGTCGAATTCGTTGGCAAAAGGAAGCTTCCTCGCATCCTTCATAAGGAAGGTAACACCAACATGATTCTCTACGGAGTATTCTTTCGCCCGTTGAATCTGTTTCTGAGAGATATCTACCCCAACAACCTCAAATCCTTTTTTCGCAAGTTCAATGCTATGCCTTCCGTATCCGCAGCAGAGGTCCAGGATGCGTGCAGAGGGGTGAGGTGACAATACCTTAATCACATCTTCTACTTCTGTTCGGGCAAGTTTGGTATCAGTTTCTTCATAGAGATGAAAGTAGATAGTGCGGTTGTAAATGTCTTCCCACCACTGCATATGCTCAGTATATCAGAAGGAAGATTCCCTATCTTTTCCTTTCGGCAAGATATGACCACTGGGACTGAATATGTTTCGCCAGTTTTTCTGTCAGACGGGGCTTGGGGAGAGAAAATCCTCGTGTTTGGAGTGTGTTGATCAGAGACTCTTTGATCGGCGTAATATTTATTGGTTTCGGATGTTCGAAATCAAAATAGACAAGATCTTCGGGAGCGAAGCCTTGTAAGTACTCGTGATATCCGTCAAACCGTTTGTCTGTTTTGTACTCGGGATGAAAAAAAAGCACAGGGGTGCCGAATGCGAGACAGGGGAGAGCACAGTGCAGCCGGGAGGTTATAACCAGTCGGGCTGCGGAATATTTCTTGAGTAACGCATCTGCGATCTCCAGTCTTTTGAAGTAGTCAAAATAATCAAAGCCAGCAGGCAATTCGTGTTGTATATATTCAGCGTGCTGCAATATGTGTTCTGGGATATGCTGGAGAAAGGTTGAAGGAACATCGACAACATACACTTTTTTTGTCCGAGAGGTCTGTTTTTTTTGCAATGTTGTAACTAAATCGTAAGACGTATAGGCATCAACCCCGATGTTAGTAAGGAGAGAGGTCGTGTAATGATCTCTGCACCCAATCGGCTCGTATTTTTTGTAGTATGTTCTATATTTTGGGTCAGCCAGACGTTCATCATGAATGTGGAAGGAGATAAAGAGCGGGTCGATTGTAGGGCTTGGCGGCCAGTTGTCAACGTTGTGCAGGAACCAACCGCTTAAGATTATTTTTATTTTATCCTGTGTTGGTATGTCTTCATGAACAAAATTCAACCGTTCTCTGTTGATAAAATAATCTACTTTCGGTAGATATTGTTTTTGGGCGAGAGTTTGGACATCATCGCCCAAATTCATGGTTGGAGCAATGACTAATCCGTATTTTATATCAGATTCTTTCAAGATCATTTCAGATCTTCCTATTATAGCCGAGGACCGATCAAAAGAAGAAGAGTGTGAATGATCAAGAGAGAGAAGATCGGGGAGAGTATTTAACTATCGTCGGTGTTCACCCGTGATGATCCGCGTGTACGGTTTTCGTGTTTGTCGGTTTTGAGCGAGAATTCTTCTTCTCTTTCCGCCGGCTTCTCTTGATTGTCGGATAACTTCGGCTCGCTGCGTAAGTCTTTGGGCGCTGCGAACCAAGATTTCCATCCTTGTCTTTCGTAAATCAATCGTGCTTGATAGGCATTTTTTTGCGCATCAAGCATATCATCCCATTTCGTAACGCCATACTCTCTCATCCGTTGACTCCAATACGGATTCTTTGCCATGTCTTCAAATGTCCGACTGTTAATTCTATAGAGTCCACGATCGATTGAGGCAGGCTCAGTCGAGGTTGCGTCATTGTTCGGAATATCAATATCCTTTCCAGTTTTGAATGATGCATTCTCACCGTAGTTTTGATGCGTATTGTATCCCGCTTCTTTCTCATACCAAAGCCCGGTAATTTCTTTGGGATGGTGGAGAACTCGCGCGGCATCCTCCTTTTTCCCTATATCTCCAAATGCGTTGGTAATCACATCTGAAACACGTTTTGGTAACGCTTTTTCTTCTCCGGTCTGGCTGTCAGGAATCACAATGCGTTCATTCTGCTCTTTTTGGAAAGAAGAAGTTTCTGCTTTTGAAGGGGAAGGAGTTGGTGTTTCCTCTTTACGTTCAGTTTGAGTTTCTCTTTTTTCCTCTTTGACTATAGTAATGGTCGTTGCCTCTTCGGGTCCCTTTGCTATGAGCTTTTGCGTTTCTGATTGTTTTATTTCCTGTACATATTCGGTCGTTGGCACAGGGGAAATGATCTCTTGAGTCGCTTTTGCACGAATTGCGGTGTGAGATATAAGATAAATGGTTAGTGGTACTCCGATAAGAAGTGCAGCTTTTTGCGCAAATGATCTCGCCCTACTTTTTCCACGAGACTCGATTCGTTTTCCTGATTCCTTTCCATGTTTTCGAGAGGACGAGTAGTCAGTTTTGCGTTCATAAAGAGATTTTAGACGTATATAGGGAATGGCAAACTCATCACCATTTATATTTCGCACTTTTGCCTGAATTTCGAGTCTTGTCCTCGGCTTTCCTCCTTCTAACAAATTCGGAAGGGAAAAATCATCTTCACCATATGATCTTCCGGCCTCTTCAAGGACTTTGTCTCTTTGTGTATTCGTTAAGTTTCTTAAGTTTATACTTGAGGGACTCCGTTCATCGGCTTTGGGAGGAATTCCGGCAAGGAAGTGTTTAGACCAGGCGATCTTTTGTGCTTCAGTAAGGTTCTTCCAGGGAATGCTTCGTACATCTGGTGATGGGACGTCTTTTGATATGAATGTATGGGAGGAGCGCTCCATCATTTCACGGTCTTTACGACTGAAATCTTGGGATGCTCCAAGTTCTATTTTCAGTAAGGTATCCATTGGGCAGTTGACCTTAACCTATAGTTAATACTAATGTAATAATAAGAAATACTATAAGTCTTTGTCAAGAGGGTATTTGGGTTTTAATATTTCCTTCAGTCTGATGAGACTGAAAAAGAATAATAAGCTCATATTCTTTCTCTGGGTTTTTCTCGCATCAGGAACTTTGATTCCTGTCCTTATCTTAAGCGGGAACATGGCAAGATTAGTTCTGGTTTCAACGGTTTCGGTTTTGGCAGCATACTACGTCTTACATTTTGAGTTTAATGAAAGCCTGTATAAATATCCGTATAAACAGCAAGTTTTGACGCTCATCGGACTCATCTTGTTGTTGAATCCGTAACTTTTCTACGTTTGTCGAATACGAATGTTCTTCCCGTTAAAATCGGTAAGATGGTCCTTTTCAAAATCCCAAAATGATAGGGGAACGGGAATCTTACCCGACCCGTTTGGTGTATCAATAAGATAGGTTGGATAGGCAATACCGGATAAGTTCTTTCTTAGTTTCGTCATAATCGCGATTTCTTTTTCAAAGGGGACAATAAAATGTTCAGCGCCTTTTACCGGGTCACAACGGTAAATGTAGTATGGTCGTACTCCAAGTTCTGCGAGGCGGTTAAATAAGGTGTAAAGAGTCTCATACTTATCATTGACTCCTTTCAGAAAAACAGACTGAGATAACAGTATCGCCCCGAGTTTACGCAGCTTTTTAATAATCGCAACGGTCGGTGGTGTAATCTCATCTGGGTGCTCAAAATGCAGAGACACATAGAGTGTTTGTTTGATAGTTTTTAATACCCCGAAAATCTCTGGAGTACATAACTTCGGATTAGAAATCGGCACCCGCGTATGAATCCTGACGATGGTAATGTGAGGGAGATGTTCAATCTGTTGTAAAGCATACGTAAGCATCT
>DATEUZ010000004.1:0-3700 GCA_035282885.1 Patescibacteria group bacterium
GTTCTTCCCTCATGTAACGCTCAATTTCAGCTCGGGAATGTTCTGACTCTGTTTCTTTATATCGTCTTTCCAGCGTTGGAATAATTCCTTCGTACCGTGTTGTGTAGGACGCTTGCCTGCCATAACGGTTTGACCCCATGACCTTATACCACTCGTCATCGGTTCCATACAGAAGAACGTGAAGTGCTTTTTGAGAAAGGGAAGAAAGAGGGACTGATAAAGAAAACTCATGGGTCTGTGCAACAACCTCAAGAAGACGCAGAAACCAGGAATCATTGGTTGTGACCCGAGAAAACGGAAGAATTCCTCCCTCTGCTATAGAGAGAGAAGGGCTGATCACAAGGACTGGGTCGACTTTCAAGAGTGCTCCAAGACCGGTACACACCGGACACGCTCCGTGAGGCGAGTTGAAAGAGAACGTCCTCGGTTCGATTTCGGGAAGACTTATGTTACATAACGGGCACGCAAACCGTTCTGAGAAAAGGTGATCTTTCGTTTCTTTCGGTTCCTTGGGAAGTTCGAAACTCGGATCTTTTATTTCTGCGACAATAACATTTCCGTCCGAGAGTCGAAGAGCTGTCTCTATCGAATCATGCAGCCTTGATCTCATCTCTCCGCCTTTGTTCGAAGACGGGACGACAAGACGGTCTACGACAACGTCAATAGAGTGTTTATTGGTCTTGAGGAGAACAAAGTCATCATCGAGATTGCGATACTGTCCGTCTATGCGGACTTTTGAATAACCTTTTTTCTGTAAAGACTCGAACAATTGCTGAAACTCACCTTTTCTATCCCTGACAACAGGCGAGAGAAGAAACATTCGGAATCCTCTCTTTTTGTTCGCTGCCGTTGCCAGCGTAAAGACTTGGTCGACGATCTGTTGCGTGCTCGAGTGGGAAATTTCCTGACCACAATTCGGGCAATGGGGATGCCCAATACGAGCAAAAAGAACACGTAAGTAGTCGTAAATTTCTGTTATTGTTCCGACAGTCGAACGAGGATTGTGTGATACTCTTTTCTGATCGATAGCAATCGAGGGTGAAAGACCTTCAATATAATCGACATCCGGCTTATCCATCACTCCTAGAAACTGTCTGGCATACGACGAGAGGGACTCTACATATCTCCGTTGTCCTTCGGCGTAGATGGTATCCATCGCAAGGCTGCTTTTTCCGCTTCCCGAGATACCGGTGAAGACGACAAGTTTTTGTTTCGGTATCTCGACCGTCACATTTTTGAGATTATGCTCTCGCGCATTTTTTACGATGATTTTGCCATTCATGATAGGTCCTCTTTTTCAATGGAACGGATTTTATCTCTGATGAGTGCTGCTTCTTCGAAATCGAGGTTGTCCGCAGCTTTTCGCATCTCCACTTGAAGGACGCGCACATACTTTTTTTGGTCTTCAGGAACAAGTTGAGACGGATCAACCTGAGATAGTTTGACAAGAATCTGGGAACCTGTCTTGCCTTTCATTTCCTCATCGAGGTGTTCTCTTTCTATGAGTTTTTCTCGAACACTTTTTTGAATTGTTTTTGGTGTAATCTGATGTCTCTCGTTATACTCAAGCTGGATTTCTCTCCGTCTTTTTCCCTCATCAACAGCACTCTTCATAGAATCTGTCATTCTGTCCGCAAAAAGCATCACCTTTCCGTTCACGTGTCGTGCTGCCCGTCCCATGGTTTGAATAAGGCTCGTTCTGGAACGTAAAAATCCTTCTTTGTCAGCGTCTAAGATTGCAACAAGACTCACTTCCGGTAAATCAAGGCCTTCCCGAAGCAGGTTAATCCCCACAAGAACATCGTATTTGCCGAGTCTCAGATCATCTAAGATATCCGATCTGTCAAGTGTTTCTATGTCCGAATGAAGGTAGTACGCTTTTACTCCTTTCTCGACAAGATATGATGAAAGTTCTTCGGCCATACGTTTTGTCAACGTTGTCACGAGCACACGTTCGCCGTTTGAAACGCGCTTTTCAATTTCCCCGATTAAAAAGGGTATTTGACCTGATGCCGAATGTATCTCTATGTCTGGATCGAGAATTCCTGTCGGTCTGATGAGTTGTTCCACAATCTGTCTTGATCGTTTGAGTTCAAACTCGTTAGGTGTCGCACTTGTATAGATTGTCTGCCCCATTTTCTTCTGAAATTCATCAAACCTAAGCGGTCTGTTATCAAGTGCTGAAGGGAGACGAAATCCAAATTCGACGAGCGTTTTCTTACGGGATTTATCTCCCTCATACATCCCTCTGGTCTGCGGGACAGTCATGTGAGATTCATCAATAATCAACAAAAAATCTTTCGGGAAATATTCAAGAAGGGTGAATGGTGTTTCACCTGGCTTTCGGCCATCAAAATAACGAGAATAATTCTCTATTCCGGTACAATACCCAATCTCCTGAATAAGCTCAAAATCGTAATTCGTGCGCTGCTTCAGCCGATGAGCTTCCAACTCCTTTCCTTCGGCGTTCAGTTGCTGCAGTTGCGCTTGAAGGTCTTCACGGATTTGGTCAATAGCCTGATTCATTCTTTCGGGTGCGGTCATATAATGTTTCGCAGGGTATAAGACCCATGATTCGAGTTCCTGGAGGATATCCAAGCTTACAGGATGATGTTCACTCATCCTCTCGAGTCGGTCTTGAAATAGTTCGAGACGGATAACGACGTCTCGATAAGAGGGATACACTTCAATGGTATCTCCGCGTATACGAAATGACCCTCGGACGAGGTCCGTATCGTTTCTCTCATAATGAAGGTCCGTGAGACGCTTCATGATTTGTCCCCTCGTTACTTTTTGTCCCTTTTTCAGTTCGAGAATAAAGCGTCCGTACTCGACGGGAGAACCAATATTATAGATACACGAAACAGAGGCTACGACAATCACGTCTTTTCGTGTCATCAAACTCATAGTGGCTGAAAGTCTGAGTTTGTCGATTTCCTGGTTAATACTCGAATCTTTTTCTATATATGTATCAGTTTGAGGGATGTAGGCTTCAGGCTGATAATAGTCATAATACGAAACAAAATATTCGACTGCATTCTGCGGAAAAAATTCTCGAAATTCCTGGAACAATTGAGCAGCAAGTGTTTTGTTATGAGAAATGACGAGTGTCGGTTTTTGTACACGAGCTATGACATTCGCGACGGTAAAGGTTTTTCCTGAACCGGTTACCCCGAGAAGCGTCTGTTCTTTGTCACCACGCATCAATCCATCCGTGAGTTTTTGAATTGCCTCCGGCTGATCTCCTGTTGGCTGAAATGGTGAACTGAGCGAAAAAAGAGCCATTCGGATATTGTATCACCTTTCCTACAGGAATTATCTCTCCCTATGTGTAAAAAAATTGTGAGAGAGATCATAGCGTATCCGAATAAAATCCGAAAGTCAACACCCTGACAGCCTCATTTCTTCTCTTGACTTTGGGTTTTGTTTGTGTGAAACTGTTTTTACATAGGAGGTTGAACATGCCAATAGTTCTCTATAAAAAACAAAAACAAATTCTTGATTTCCTATCACAATATATTCAGAAATACGGATTCTCACCAACACTTCGTGAGATTGCCCATGCAATCGGGGTCTCTTCGCTTGCTACTGTTCACGAACATTTAGAAACTCTTGTACAAAAAGGTGTTATTAAGCGGTTTGAAGGAGTCGTCCGAGGAATTGAGATTCTTGATAAGAAAGTTGCACGCCTCGTTGAAGG
>DATEUZ010000005.1:0-3970 GCA_035282885.1 Patescibacteria group bacterium
TAACATCTGAAGAATGCCTTGTTCGTCAAAATGTTGCTTGACTCCACCGAGTACATCGAGGTGTTCTCCGAAGATAACCTCGACACGTAAGATGTCATAGTACGGATATGCCCGCTTTAACGCATCCATAGGGAAAGGGGAGGTAGTAAATACCTCATCAGCATAAATATGGGCGAGGTCACCGGTGAGGATTGCTGCAGAGACGCCGAAGTGTTCGCTTTTTCCGTCCCATTTACCATTCCGGTGCATCTTCTCAAAAAAGATATGTGGGGTAGTTAAGCCTCTCCGGCTGACTGACTGATCGATGATGTCGTCATGGATGAGAGCAAACGTATGCAGAAGCTCGATCGCCATACAGGTGTGAAGAATTGCATCTTCATCTTTTCCGCCCGCGCCTTTGTACGCATAATACATAAACGCAGGACGAAGCCGTTTTCCTCCGTTTTTGACGATTCGATAGATTTGGTCGCTTAAGGGAAGAACTTCAGGACTGATGTCTTTTGCTTCAGTCAGTTTCTCTTTCAAGAATGCATCCAAAACGAGGTCAAATTTCTTTTTAAATTGCATCAGTTTTTCAATCGAGCCGTTTGATGTGGTCATGTTTGTATGAGTTCTCCTGAAATAATGCGTCTATTGTACTCCTGCTTTCTCTGTAGGAAAAGTAATATTTTTAGACTGAACGTAAAAGTAACTTTGCGTTTTTTTTCAAGGCTTTCTTTCGCAAGGCCTTACGAGCGTATAAATTCACCATTTCTTTAATAACAAAATGATGAAAATCTGGATGAGGGAGTTTCTGTACTTTTTTCTGTGCCGTCTTAATAAATTTTAAGATTCCCTCTACATGATCGTCATGATTTTGATAAAAGTTCATAAAATTCATATCTCCACTTAATGCGTCTTCATCTTGGTCAATAAAACTATCGAGGAGGATGTTAATTCCATTTATCCATGGAAAATACGCATGGAATATTTCAGATGCCAACTCTTCCTTCAGATTCGGTCTGTGCGCTGCATGGAGTAAGCTAAACATTGTTAACGTTGATCCTCCCGCTGCCGTAAATTCCCACCATGTAATAGCTGGTTCCCACTGAGTATGTTGAGAGAACCATACTTGACACCGTTTTTCTCTTTCTCCAAGAGGAAGGTGGGTTAATGTTTGCATCGTTGCATAGTTCTTCACAGTAGCGGTAAGGTGAGGTTTCACCACATTGTAACTTGGAAGTCTTGAAATAAAATCTTGACTTTTTTTTATAAGAACTTGGAAGTATTGCTTTGTATGGTGGAAAGGAGAGAAGTTACTCGTTTTTTCTAAGTTTATTGTGTTTATCATAATATTGTGCATATTGGCGTAGTCTTTCTCTGTCAGCTTTTTTGTTCTATCGCTTAACGTGTCGAGAAAATCTGCAATAGTTTCAAAGGCAACCAGGCCTTCGATAGCTTTCTTCTTACGTTTGTCAGGGATGGTGACAGAGAAAATCGCGGCCCCCCAGGAATGAAATGCTTTTGTTCTAAGACTCCACTTGGCTAATTCTGAAGTTTTTTTATGTGGAATAGACAAAGCGTGGTTCGAGAGGTTTTTTAACTCTTTTTTTGCGAGATGTTTTACTAAAGAGTGATAGATTTTTCGGTGCTTTGTCATTCAGCTCATTCTATCATATACTAGGTATAGTATTGGCGGGGGACAATATGCATAAAATTCTCCAACATTTCAATTTTATTTCACAGGACCAACCAAGAGGTGTGGAACAAGTTGAAAAGCAGTTGGAGGAACAGTATAAAAGAAACCTCCTTCTTCAGAAAATTAATGCTGTCATTAACAGTTCCCTTCGGTTTGAAGAGGTGTCTCAGATCGTTGTTGATAATGTCGTCGAGGCTCTTAACTATGTCGGTGGAGTTTTACTACTGACGAAAGATTTTGAACAGGAGTTGTATAGTTACACTGTTTCGAGTACTCCCTCAATTGCGCGAGCGCTGAGGCTATTAAAGCAGAGTTTTTCTTCCCTCCATACCCCGATTGATCAACCGGAAAATCTCATCGGTCAAGCGGCCAAGACAGGGCAGTCCTACTACGGAGATAAACTCTCAGATTTTGTTGCTCCGGTTATTAAAGCAGAAATCGCTGATGCAATGCAGCGAATAACTGGATTGAAAACAGTAGCTGCGATTCCGATTAAGGTGAAAGGAAATGTGATCGGCGTTTTTACCGTTTCGGGTAGGAAACCCAGATTTGAAGACGACGAAAAAGAAATCCTTGAGACATTTACAAACCAGGTGGGAGTTGCAATCGAGAACGCGAGGTTATTTAAAAAGACCGAAGAGCAAGTACGGGAACTCGAGGAACGAACGAAAACTCTTCTTGCGCTTCACGAAGCGAGCAAGATCATTTTAGAAACGAGTGAAGTGAAAGATCTGATCCAAAATGTCCTAAACAGTATTCCGAATAAAGATTTGGGGTATGTGGGTGGAATACTGACGCTCATTAATCCCGAGAATGACTACATCTATGTGGAAGGAATTTCAAAGACGGGTTTGAGTGAAGAAGCAAGTAAGCTTTTGGGGAGAACCCCGGTCGGGCTTGGAACCAAGCTTTCAGAATCAACCACCCTGATCGCCCAAGTTGCAAAAGAAGGGAAACCCGTAAGCGGTGTCCGTCTTCGTGACTTTATCTGCCCGCCGGTCAGCCGTAAGGTTGCGGACGCGATTCAGCAGTTTACCGGAGTGAAAGTGGTAGCAAGTTTTCCTGTTTCGGGCGGTTGGCAGAAGACAGCGGGGATTTTGACATTCGGCTTAAGTAAAGAAGCGCATCTTTTGACAGATCAGGACAGACAGATGATGGCAACGTTAGCTGATGATATGGGGATTGCATTGGAGCGTGCACGGACCTTAAGCTCTCTGAAAAATATCAATGCGCAGTTGATGCGTGCAAACACCCACTTAAAAGATCTGGATCGGATGAAGAACGAATTCATCTCGATTACGTCCCATGAACTGAGGACGCCACTGACTGCGATTAAATCATATTTATGGCTTGCGCTGAATGGAAAGGCAGGCCGGATCGAAAACCAGAAGCTGAAGGGCTATCTCGACAAATCGTATATCAGTTCCGAACGAATGATTAACCTTGTCTCTGATATGCTTTCGGTATCCAGGATCGAGACAGGAAAGATCCAGATTTTGCCGGTACGGTCAAGTGTTATTGATCTTATTAAGGATGAACTTACTGAGCTTAAAGTAAAAGCAGATGAGAAGAGTCTCTCTTTCGAGTTCCAAGAACCGAAAAGTTCTATTCCTGATGTCCTCATTGATCAGGAAAGGATTCGGGAAGTGATTGTCAATCTCATCGGGAATGCGATTAAATATACGGACGAAGGTGGGTCGATTATGGTGGGAGTAAAAAAAGAGCTGGAGTTCGTCCGTGTGTGGGTAAAGGATACGGGCCGCGGCATTTTAGAGGAAGATTTCCCGAAGCTCTTTAAGAAATTCGGAAGACTCGATAATTCTTATGTTACGGCAGCCGAGCGCGGCGGAACAGGTTTGGGACTCTACATCAGTAAGGCACCCGTTGAATTGCATGGT
The DNA here is from genome assembly GCA_035282885.1 of Patescibacteria group bacterium. Lineage (GTDB taxonomy): Bacteria > Patescibacteriota > Microgenomatia > DATDVM01 > DATDVM01 > DATDVM01. The sequence goes on from DATEUZ010000005.1 coordinate 3,577, forward strand.
GGTACAATAGATGTTGAGAGTAAATTGAAAGAAGGATCGACCTTTTCGTTTACGGTCCCGATCTGTACAGAAAGGAGGTATGGACATGTCTAGTGATGGAGTTGATTTAGCTCAGTATGAACAAAAAATTCTTCTTATAGAAGATGATCAGACGCTTCAGGAACTCTATAAGGAGCTTCTGGAAGACGCTGGGTTCACGGTACAAGTAGCCAAGGACGGTGACGAAGGCCTTTCTGGGCTCATGAAGGGTGGGTATGCACTCGTTCTTCTTGATGTGATGCTCCCTCGTAAAGACGGAATAGCGATCTTGAAAGAACTCAAAAAGAGCAAATCCTTACAGCCGAACGGGCCAATTGTTCTTTTGACGAACCTCGGGAATGATGAAATTATCAAA
>DATEUZ010000006.1:0-2901 GCA_035282885.1 Patescibacteria group bacterium
GTTCACCCATTGGTCCTGGAAAATGGGGGAATCGACCCTGACAAGTCCTCTGGTCTTGCGTGGGGATTCGGTCCTGACCGCATGCTGATGTTACGAAGTGGAATCGATGATATCAGGTTATTGTATGAAAACGATGTCAGATTTTTGGAGCAATTCTAAATGAAAATACCTCTTCCGTGGTTACAAACATACGTGAAGCCGTCTCTACCCATACAGCGTCTCGCCGATGCACTCTCGTTGACATCAATCGGAACGACGCTCGATGGATTTGACGTTCTTGACTTGGAGGTCACATTCAATAGGGGGGACCTTCTCTCTGTCTTAGGAGTCGCACGGGAAGTCGCAACAATCTGTAAAAACCCTCTCTCGTACAGACCAACCCCGGAGAAATCCTTTGCTTGGAAAAAACAGAGCGTTTCCTCCTTATCGGTGGAAATTCACGATAAAAAGTTGTGTCCGTTCTATGCGTTGGCGAAAATTGAAGGGGTAAAACTAAGTTTTTCTCCAAAGGAAATACAGGAAAACCTGAAAAAAGCGGGGATGAGACCGATCAACTCTCTTGTTGATATTACAAACTACATTATGCTCGGCTTCGGACAACCTCTTCACGCATTTGATGCCACAAAAGTGACAGATGAAGAGATTCATGTAAGAAAAGCAACGTCCAACGAAAAAATCACAACCCTTGACGGAAAAGAAAGAATCCTGCAAAAGGATATGCTTCTTATCTGCGATGCAAAAAGACCGGTTGCTGTCGCGGGAGTCATGGGAGGAGAAGACTCGGAAGTCTCTGGGAAAACGACAACGATTCTTCTTGAGGCTGCAATTTTTGACCCTATCTCGATTCGAGGAACAGCCAGAACACTTGGTCTTCGTTCAGAAGCCTCATCCCGTTTCGAACACGGACTCACCGAAGAGAATTTGAAACAAGCACTCCATAAAGCAATTACTCTGTACGAAACACTCGCTGGTGGAAGACTGACTGCCTACAAAGAAGTCGGCTCAAAAAAAGCAGAGAGAAAAAGAGTTCTTGTTCCTGAATCAAAAGTGATACAACTTTTAGGCGAAACTGTCCCCATGAATGAGGCAACTGAACTCTTGAAGCGACTCGGGTGCGAAGTGAAAACGGCAAGAAACAAAAAAGGATACACGCTCTCGGTCACACCACCGTATTGGCGTTCTGATCTCATCTTCAGCGCAGATATTGTTGAGGAAATAGCCCGCATGAGGGGATACGAAAAGATTCAGGGAGAACTTCCGGTTGGGAATGTCCCTCCCCAACGAAAAGACCCACTTATAGAGCTTATCAAAGACGTAAAACTTGCCCTTGTCGGCTGCGGGTATGATGAAATGAACTCTCCTTCTTTCTTATCAGCAGATGATCTTCGAAAAATCGGTGTCAAGGAAAGTCAAGCAGTCCGACTAACAAATCCCATGTCCAAGGAACAAGAGTATTTGCAAACTACTGGTCTCATTCAAGGGCTCCATGCAGTTTCTCAGAATAGAAAACATACGTCTTTTTTACAGCTCTTTGAAATCGGGCGCATCTTTACTCCGAAGGAGGATAGCCTTCCTTTGCAGCCATATGAGCTGTGTGTACTACACGTCGGTGAAGAGGGGGAGAAAGCGCTCCTCACACTAAAAAAAGATGTCCTCACACTCTTTGATTTCGTTCACGTAAAAGACACGCTCCGTTTTGAAACCAAAGATGGCCATCCCTATTCCCATTTCTTCCATCCCGGAAGATCTGCGTGCCTTGTTCTGAAGAAATCTGTTCTCGGATACATAGGGGAACTCCATCCGGCAATCACTGAGTCTTTTGGAATAAAGGGAAGGATGTACGGCGCTCTTATTGCCATCGAGGAACTTCTTCCCCACATAGCCTTAGCTGTGACCTATAAACCGATTCCTATGTACCCTCCTCTTATTGAGGATATCACCGTCACAACTCCACCCACGCTCTCATTTCAGATGCTTCTGGATGAAATCTCGTCCGTGAGCCAGCTTATCCAAAAAGTTGAACTCGTGGGAAGATATAAAGACGCAAAGACCATACAAATTTCATACCAACATCCCCGAAAAAGCTTAACAGATGCAACTGTTGCAAAAATCAGAAAAACAATCATTCAACGTCTTGAAAATATTCGGGGAGTTACGGTAAAAAGGATAAAGGAAGAGAAAGAGCTTTAAGCCAACTCAACTGAATCTTTCTCAAACTGACGTTTTACTTCAAGAAGAAGTGCACGCTTCACTGTCCACTGCTTTTTCGGCTTCACTTTCAGTAAGATCTTCAGTTTGATTTTTCCTCCTAGTTCGATTCCATCCACGGCTAAAACTTCCGGTTCGCCTAACACGAACTTTTTCATTTCCTCAGTTGCCAGGACTTTTTGCACTGCGAGACCAATACTTTTTGTGACATCGTCGATTTTTGCCTCTTGTTCTACAAGAAGCGCAATATCCACACGAGCCCAATCCTTCGTCAAGTTCTTTACTTTCGTTATTTGGCTATTTTGAAATATATGAAGTGCACCGGCAAGATCTCGAACGCTTACTGTCCGAAATCCGAGCTTCTCGACAGATCCTTCCACGCCATTGATCTCAATAACATCTCCTTCATCAAACTGTCCCTCAACTAAAAAGAAAAGTCCGGTAATAAAATCTTTCACAAGACTTTGGGCTCCGAATCCGACCGCCAAACCGAGAATCCCGGCCGACGCGAGAAACGGCGCAAGATTGACTCCAAGCGTCTCAAGCGTAAAGAAAATCGCGATTCCGAAAATAAGCACAAATCCCAGACTGTCAAACACACTTCGGATTGTTCTCACTCGTTTTTCCTTTGATGCCGTCAGAGAAAACCTCGGATGACGAATCAGCGCTGTACTTCTTTTGATGGCTTGTCGG
>DATEUZ010000007.1:0-3959 GCA_035282885.1 Patescibacteria group bacterium
AGGAAAAAAAAATACAAACAAAAAGAGCAACAGTCTTCGCGGTCCAGATCGGTATGAAGAATTGTCCCTTGAGTATGAGGAACAAAAAACGAACAGCCTCGATAAGAATTATGACTGCATAAAAGAGGGAAACTCCTAACAGACCAAGAGAAAAATCTGTCAGCATGAACGCAAGAAATACAAGTGCGAGAACGTTTTTTGTGATTTCAACAGGTCCAAAGAGAAGTTTTTTCCCTTCCCGAGTCGTGAGGTGAATACGCATCCGGTCGAGTCTGTATTCCTTAAGCTGCCACAAAAAAAGTACATACCACAGTACTCGAATAGTCCGAGTAAGAAAAAGAACGATCAGAAACGTTTCCCACACAGTTTGATTCATAACCGAGCCTCGCGAAGAAACACCTCGGAGCTGTGACAGGGAAGTGCATGCGCTTCTCCCTCGACAACTGATAATTGCGCTTGGGGAAATAACGTTATCATTTTCTCTGCAACCTGAACCGGGACAATACGGTCTTTCTTACCCCATACAAGTATAACCGGACAGGTGATTCTCGGAAAAAACTCTGTGAGATCTTCAGCGATAATAGATTGAAAGGTTTTTCTTAAGAATCCAGACGTCTTCGGATAATCGCTCGTTCGTGCGAGTTTATATATGAGCTTCCGCAGTACGTCCTGTAGGGACTGGGGGAAAAAGAAGGAAACGTACTTCCCCACTTTTGCAAGAACGAAGAAAAAAGAGAGACGGATCTTTCCTTCTGTCTTGACTCCCGGTACACCTGTTAACACAAGGGATTCGACCAAAGAAGGAACTGTTGCTGCAAGTTTCAGAGCGATTCTTCCACCAAACGAGTGCCCGATAATTATCGCACGCTTCATATGGTTTCTAGCAAAAAAATCGACGACAGTTAAGACATAATCATCGAGGGTAAAAGTTCGCGAAAGGGTCTGTTCTTTCCCAAACCCAGGTAAGGTGGGAACAAACACAGCATAGCCTTTCTCTTCAAGGAGTCTTTTGAGATCAGAATACACGAAGGGTGACAAATTCCATCCGTGAAGTATCACTATCGGTGAATAGTCTTTTTTTTCCATAGCTCTATTTTACCGTAACGCTTTTTGCCAGGTTACGGGGTTTATCAGGATCATACCCTTTCTCGAGCGCAAGATAATACGCGAACAGTTGAGCCACAACCGTCTGAAGAATCGACGATCCGTCAGTCAGATCAGGAATCTCGATACGATCGTCAAACACCTCACTCTTTTCTGATGTGACTCCGATTATATACCCTCCCCGAGCCTTCAACTCCATTGCTCCTGAAAGAACTGCTCCATACGTCTCGTCATTCGGCGCAAAAACAAGACAGGTAGTCCCCTTTTCGATAAGAGCGATGACGCCGTGTTTCAACTCTCCTGCGGCGAAACCTTCAGCGTGGATATAGCTTACTTCTTTTACTTTGAGTGCAGCTTCCAAAGAAATCGGATATGATTGTCCGCGACCGATGATATACATATGTCTCACTCCTCTTAGAGCATGAGCGAGGCGTTTTAGCTGATCAGGAAGAGGCGAGTGCAAAAGCTCGTCCACAGCTTCGGAGGTTTTCAGTAAGATCTTTTGTCCTTCTTGATACCGACCGTCCATCATATAGGAAAGAAGTATCAGAACTGCCAATTTTGCGGTAAAAGACTTCGTCGCACAGACACCTTTTTCTACCCCTGCTCGGAGCAAAACATTGGTATCCGCCATTCGATACAGCGTCGAGCCAAGAACATTGACCAGAGCTATAACCCTTGCTCCTTTGCTTTTGGCGAGTTTCACAGATTCAATGACATCGATTGTTTCACCGCTTTGGGAGAGCGCAATAACCAGGGATCGTGGGGTAAGAAAATCCGCGTGATACACAAATTCTGACCCGATTGACGGGTTCACATGTCGATGGGCAACTCTGGAAAAGAAATATTGCCCAGAAAGCGCAGCGTACGATGCGCTTCCGCACGCAACCATAAATGTTCCGTAGGACGTTTTTATCAGATGAGCTACCTTCCTGATATCATTTCGTGATCTTCGTGCGATATCGCTAAGCATTCCAGGTTGATCGTAGATTTCCTTCAACATAAAATGCGGATAGTTCCCCCGTGTCGTTTCCTCAAACTTCCATGTAAGAGACGTCGGTTTTTTCTTCAACACGTGGCCGGATTTGACATCAATGATCTTTACCGCATCTTCCGTTAAAACTGCAGCCTCATGATCTTCAAGAAAAATAACCCTTTTTGTATGCTGTAAGAGTGATGCAGCATCCGAGGCGATAAAAGACTCGCTGTCACCGAATCCGACGACAAGTGGCGATCCGTTTTTCACCGCGACGATGACCTTCTCTTTCGCGTGTACAGCGACAATTGCATTTAACCCTTCCAGCTCTTGAAAACATCTCAAAACGGCGTCAACAAACGGACGGTGCATCTTTTCTTCAATGAGATGAACCATGACCTCTGTATCCGTCTCCGAAAGAAACGTATGGCCTTTTTGAAGAAGCTTTTTCTTAAGGACTTCATAGTTTTCAATAATGCCGTTATGCACAAGCGCGACAGTCCGTGTGCAGTCAAGCTGAGGATGCGCATTCCGTTCGGTTACTCCGCCGTGCGTCGCCCATCTCGTATGACCAATACCTATTCCGCTTTTTGGAAGAACCGTGACAGCTTCCCCAATTTTACCGACATGCTTTTCAACTGCAAACGTTTCTTGTCCTACCGCAATACCCCATGAGTCATAACCCCTATACTCCAATCTTTTTAATCCATCTAAAATAATTAGAGCAGCTTTCTTCTTCCCAACATATCCAAAAATCCCACACATAGTTACCTCCCTGAAATTTTCTTCTGAAACGTTTGACGTTCTTTTCTCACTCTGTTTTGTTTGTTTTTCTTCGTCATCAATTTTTGCTCGACGAAGGATACTGTACCTGAGGGGACATCGTCCAAACATAAGACACTTGGACCGACTATACTTTTTTGACCTATTTTTACTCCAGGCATAAAACTCGCATGTACTCCAACACGTACATCATCCCCACAGATCACTCCAAGCTTTCTTAAGCCCGTTTGAATCTTTTCCCCAGACACGATTGAGGGGACCTCTTTTTCATCGAGACGAAGATTCGCCGTCACGGTACCAGAGCCGAAAGACACGTTTTTCCCGATGACGCTATCGCCAATATAGTTCGCATGAAACCAACTTTTGGGACCGATATAAGACCTGGTCACGTCACAACCAAACCCTATGACACTTCCTTCCTCTATCACTGACTCTCTCACCAGTGATTGATTCCCGATGATGACATTTCTCCCCAAGTAACATGGACCAACAACCTTACTTTGCTCAAATATTTTTACTCCTTCTTCCATGTACACTGGACCAATGAGTGTGGCATCTTCAGCAATCTGCGTGTTGGGACTCTTCTTCGGCTTAAGATTTTGTAAAAAATGATCGATAACAGTGAGTATATGCCAGGGATACTTCACAGGACTCCATCTTCCCTGGTATTTCACAAGCGCTGCTTTCATTATTCCATTCCGTAAGAGATGGCTTACCGCCTGCTCATACACATCTCCCTTTGGGCTCTTTACTTTTCTAAGGGTTGAAAAGAGAAGATCGCTATCGCGGAAGTAGTCAAATACAATGCGGACAAGGTTACTCGGTTCATTCCCTTTTCCTGGTTTTTCAACAACATCCGAAACATTATTTCCTTTTGTAACCAAGTAACCTCCTGGAAAATACGAATCAACCTTGTATCCCACAAGTGACGCCTCGATGCTTCTATCTTGCATCTTCTTTCTGACAGCCGTAAGAAGCGAATCTTCGACAAAGTCATTGGCGTTGACGATAAAAACGCTTTTCCCCTCTGTATAGGGGGCAGCAGCTAGGATTGCATACGCCTGGTTCCCAGGCTTCTTCTGAATTGCAAGATGAC
>DATEUZ010000008.1:0-12192 GCA_035282885.1 Patescibacteria group bacterium
AAAGTCACTCCCGCGCATGATCCCGTTGATTTTGAGATAGGTGCTCGGCATAACCTCGTCTATCAAAACGCAACCGTCATTGGTTTTGATGATCGAATGACCGCTGAGGCATTTGAATTTGCTGGGCTTCATAAACTAGAGGCAAGGAAAAAAGTTATAGAAAAACTTGGAAAGCTCATCGAAAAGGAAGAACCTTACACCCACAGAGTTGGTCATTGCGAGCGTTGTAAAACAGTCATAGAACCGCTCATCAGCCTTCAGTGGTTCATCTCCATGAAACCCCTGGCAAAACCTGCAATGACCGCCGTACAGGGGAAAAAGACAGCCATCATTCCAAAACGTTTTGAAAAAACCTATTTTCAATGGCTAGAAAATATTCACGATTGGTGCGTCAGCAGGCAACTCTGGTGGGGACCACAACTACCCATCTGGTATTGCGGCCTAAAAGGACTCACCTCTCTCCAAAAAACTCAAAACCCAGATTTAGTCGAATCCTCTACAGATCAAAATAAAGGATGTGGGGAAGTCATCGCTTCTCTTGAAAAACCAACAATTCCCTGTCCAAAATGCGGTAAAAAACTCTGGATCCAAGACCCTGACACGTTTGATACATGGTTTCTGAGTGGACAGTGGCCGTACACAACCCTCGGATTTGAACAAGGAATAGAACGCAAAAAAGACTTTCAGTATTTCTACCCGACAAGTGTGATGGAAACAGGATACGAGATTCTTTTCTTCTGGGTAGCTCGCATGATGATGCTCGGTTTATATAGAACTGGAGAAGTTCCATTTAAAACAGTCTACTTACACGGCTTGGTTCGAGACGCCCTGGGAGAAAAAATGAGTAAATCAAAAGAAAATGTCATCGATCCCATCCAGGTTGTCGAAAAACACGGAGCTGACGCGCTCCGTATGGCACTCATCAGCGGAACCGCCCCTGGGAACGACAGTAAGCTGTATGAAGAAAAAATTGTTGGATACCGAAACTTCGCGAATAAAATTTGGAATATGGGCAGATTTCTTCTCTTTAACATCGAGAATACAAAGCTTCCCTCTCTAGAAGAAGCACTCAAGAGTGGAGAGGAAAAAGACCTTTGGCTTCTTTCAGAATTGAAAACAACTGTTATGGAAGTAAACAAGAAAATCGAGAAATATCGTCTTTCTGAAGCTGCTCAAATGCTCTATAATTTTCTTTGGCACAAATTGGCCGACATCTATATTGAATACACCAAAACACAGGTACAACAAGGAAATTTCGTTCCGCTTCGACTTCTTCTCCATGCGTTCACACAAGGACTCATCCTTCTCCACCCGTTTATGCCCTTTATTACAGAGGAGGTGTATCTTCAGCTTCCCCGCGACACTGCTTCACTCATGATATCAACCTGGCCAGAGGGAAAAAATGGGAAAACTGCCAAAAAATAGCTACACATCTTTGCTCCTTTTCTCCTGTACGTTCTTGTTCCTTCTTCTTTTTATCCTCTCCTCGTTCATCCAAGACCAACACATGACACTTGAACGGAATTTAAGAAAAAATGTCTTTAAATATGCAACCGACCCACAACCACATCTTCAATTAGCCGAATACTATGCAAAACAGAATAATTTCGACCTTGCAGAAAAAGAACTCGCTATTGCACTTAGTCAGAATGTCGCACAGGTTATCCCCCAAGAGTTAACGCAGATTAGCTCAATACAAAAAGAGTATCAACGCACGGTAGAAAAAATAGATACAGTGAAATCTGTCCTTCAAGAAAAACCCGACTATAGAGATGCATGGATCCAGCTTTCAGTCCTTTCGTTCCGTGTCTACCGGACAGAAGAAGCCCTCTATGCATTAGAACAGGCGTATCTTTTGGATCCGAATGAAGAAACAGTGAAAGATCTTCGCGAACTTCTTCCGTGGATTTCTTACTAGGGGGTTGAAGAAACTACTCTTCCTTTTTCGTTTCCTTTGGTTTTTCTTCTGCTTTTTCCGCTTCAGGAGCCTGACCCTCTTCTGGGGCAGCGGGTGGTTCCGTCGTGGCTGCAGACTCAGCGGCAGCCGCTACAGCCTGCTTTTCTTCTTCCTCAATCTGTTTCTTCATTTCCCCGGTTAACAACTCTTCTACCTTACAAACAATTTCCTCATCTTCTGATAAAATCGTCACTTTCGATCTATCTACCTGAAGGTCTTTGACTTTAATTTCTTCTCCTATTTCAGCAAGTTTCGTGACATCTACCTCTATATGTTCGGGAAGGTCAGTAGGAAGCGCTTCCACCTCCACCTCGTCCATAACCCACAACAAAAGTCCTTTCTTATCGAGCTCAGCTTTCGACTCACCCTTCTGCTCAATAGGGACGGTTGCAGTCACTTTCTCTTTTAAATCAACCTGCCGAAAATCAATATGAAGAGGAAACCCCGTCACTGGATGAAGCTGAACATGCTGCACCAACACGGGTCTTGGCTCACCTTTCTCCACCAAAAGTTCGATGAGACCGGTTGTTCCAGACTCCTTGTAGATCGTTTCAAATTCTTTTGTAAGCACTTGAATCGCTGTAGATTTTACCTTTTTCCCAAAAATGTTCGCGGGAATAAATCCTTCTCTTCGAAGGGCTTTCACTTTTTTCCCGAGAATGTCTCTCTTTTTCCCTATAAGCTTTTGTGCACTCATTAATTTTCCTCAGATCTTCGGGCATATTGTATCATGGAAGCTCTTTTTGTCAAAACTAAGGACTTTCCTTGCCTGGGAGCTGGTGAAAAGAAACCTGATGTGTGAAATCCCCCCTCACGTTTGTTCTTTCAAAAAAGACTATGTTTCCCCCATGGATTCCAGAGGGAAGTATCCCTTTTACCTCAAGAAACGGTGGGAAATGAACCTTGTGTTCAACGGTTTGCTCCGCTACTCCCGGCTGTTTCTGATAGAGAAAATCATACTGAAACTCACCTTCTGTTGTTTGTGTATCTATAATACGATATTGAAGCGTCAAAGACTGGGATGACTGAATGGGAACTTTCATTGTTGTAGCAAAAATAGTATATGCGGCTTCAGTTGATACGCGTACTTCCTCGAAAGGAATTTCTTGAAGATTCAGATTCACACGCACTAATTGTGAGCCTATTGGTGTGTACACCCGAACATAATTTTTGTACTCACCCTGAAGAAAATCTCCTTCCTTCGCACTGTTTACATACGTCATTGTTATCGTGTTCATCAGCGATAAATCCTCCTGAACCGAAGTGTCTATCAGGAGCGATCGCTGAATACGTTCGTCAACCTTGTTCGCGCCGACATTACTGTCAATGACGGACAGGTAATCCTGATCATAGGCAGCCATGCTTCCGTCCCATCCAAGCTGTTGAACCGTATCCTGAAGTGACGAGTCATTAAAATAAAGAAGCATGTGTTTTCCCTCTAAAGCACTGCGCAAAGCTTCTGTGACCTTAAGCATCTGATTTGGCTCCAAGTGGATGAGTTTTTCAACGAGTTGGGAGAACAATTCTGTAAGAAAGTCCTTTTTCCGAGTTGATCCGGGAAAAAATGTTTCTTCGTGCTTTTTGGTGTACTCTGACAAATTCTCTGGCGTAAGCGTTACGTTACTATCGGGAAGGTATATTCCACCGAAAGAAGTAATAAGAGACGATGCTGCAGTCAAGTCAATTGCGAGAACACCCTGAACCTCTTTCTCGAGTTCCTTAGACAAAAACCATTCAGCCCGAACCGCAGACGTGGGAAAGTTAGGGTCCCAGTTACTATCACGAAGTCCCCAGCTCGGATTCGATCCGGGAGATAATTCTATAAGGAATGGTTTCAGTGTTTCAGGGGGCTCAACGTATCCTTTCAGACGGCCATCGGCATTATAGACATCCTCTACATTCCAGTCGACAATTTTTCCGTTTTCAAACGTCAGTAACCCAAAAGACCCAATAAACCCCCCCGTCGGACGCAGCTCGTTGTTGTTCTGAAAGAGTACTAAATAATCCCGTCGTCCTTGTAACCCTATGACCTCCGGTACCATTTGTGTAAACTCCCTCCCGTACTGAACACCCTGAACTAATTGGGGAAGTTTTTCCTTTACCTGAAAGACATACGGTCTCACATACGATGGGTACCATTCTGGTTGAAGTGTTTTTGCGTGAGCTTCTGCCCGAGAAATTCTATCAAACGCCGCGTCGAAGGAACTGTTCGCTCGTGAGATATGCTTTTTCGTTTCATTTGGATCTTGTTCAGAAAAAAATCCATTCGTCACAAATTCCATCTGTTCTTCTGCTTGAAGAACAAACGTTCCGGCTGAAGAGACAAGTTCTCCAACCTCTAACGCCCTTCCCCACTGGTCTAACTGCGTTCTTCCGTTGACGAGAGAAAAAAACCAAGTCAAGGAATGTGTAATATCTTTTGCTCGCTGGAAAGAAGATTCCGATCGCTTCATCTCCTGCGACGCTTTCAAAAAATCACCCCGGAGAGATAACGAATATGCTGACTCCATCTGTCGTATTCCTGTATAGGAGTAAAAGAAAAGGGAGAGCACCGGAAGAAGAAGCAACATAAACACAACAATAAATGATGCAAGAAGAACACCAAAGCGCCTCATAAGAGGACGGAAAGATTGCACTAATTTCCCCACATGTTCGTTTCCTTTTTGAAACGAGAGCTTTGGAAGAGATATCTGAGGTAACTTAAAAGAAAAAAACCTTGAGCTCTTTTTTTTAAGAAGAAGGTCTTCTCGTTCTTTCCGAGGAAGTTCTTTGATAACTTCTTGCTTTGTATGGGTAAACCAGTCAAGTGTCTTTTTCACCCCTTCAGGAAGAAGGACAGAGGGTTCCCATTGAAGTTCTTTATACGTCTGGCTGACATCAATCTTATGAGGAGGAAGGAGAACCCCTTCTTCATGCGGGGCAAAGACGACATGAAGTCTTTTCTCTGATTGTCTTTGAAGCTCGTATGCAAAGTTTATCGTCGTATCTGGAGTCTCACGGGTGAGGTGGTAAATCTTCCCTTCGGTATTTCGTACAAACATCCCCTTTTTCAAACCAGACACCACATCAGAGACATAAACAGGAAAAATCGCATCAAGACCGTCATTTCGAATCGTCAATTGTTCTGACTGACTGGCTGCTCTCACAAGAAAGGCGATCGGGGTCCCTGCTTGTAAGTCCATTTTCGGACCATAGACATCAATGATCCGAACGATTCGCGCATCAACCTGAAATTTTTTATGATACTCGGAGGTAAGAGCCTCTGCGTACCTTTTCGCCTCGTGATGTGTATATAACTTCGTGTCTCTTTCGGTTACACCAAAATAGTGATCCAGGGAAAGCGAGGACATCACTCCCTGATAGATGTCAAGCGTAGAAAGAAGAAGAAATTTTGCCCTTGTTTTCCTGGCAAACTCCAGAAGATTCTTTGTCCCAATTGAGTTGACAAGAAGAGTCTCCATGGAAAGGTCAAGACCATTAATATATTCTTCCACTCCCGCCAAGTGGAAAATGTAGTCGGCAGAAGTAAGACCCTCGGGAAACGGTTCGTTAATATCATGTTGAAGGAACACAAAATTTTTATTATCGAGGAGATGGGAAATATTCGATTTTTTCCCGACAGAAAGGTTGTCCACACAGACAACAATCAGATTCTCCGCAACCAACGACTCGCATAAATGAGCTCCAAGGAAACCAGCACCTCCGGCAACTAAAGCTACGGGTATTCGCTTATCACTCTCCACATAATACGAGGGTCGGGCAGTATCTGTCATACACAAATAGTTTACTAGGAATGCGGGTTTTCTGCAACCTAAAAAGAGCTTTTTCCCCGATCATCAAGGGCTTTATTGACAAGAGCGTCTGCGTCTTTATTCTTCTCGCGGGAAATGAGGTGATATGTCACGGCTGCATACTTTCTCTCAAGCTCCTTTATGCGGGAAATGTACGGTAACAAATGCTGAGACTTCAGACGAAACGCCCCCGTAAGCTGCCTCACCACCAATTGAGAGTCACTATACAATTCCAGACAAATTTGAGATGGATTCTCTCTTTTCTCTATCGCGAGAAACGCCGTCAAAACGGCGCTGTATTCTGCCTCATTATTCGTCGCCACACCAATAACCATGCCTTCTTTCGCGAGAATGTGTTTTTCTTCATCAAGAATGACATATGCTGACGCAGCGATTCCAGGATTGTTTCTTGATCCGCCGTCTGTATACACATGTAATGTTCTCATTGGTTCATTCTAAGAGAGAGAATCCCGCGGAGTCAAGACGTGGACATGAAAAAATTTGGCGGGGTTTTATTCCGATTTTGAACGAAAAATGTGGGAAAGAGCTATGTACGAGAAAAGAAGAGTAAAGCTCTCACAAACAACCGTTGTTACCGCAGCCGCAGTTGCTCCAAATAAAGGAATGAGAAAAAGGTTGAGTGCAATATTTAATAATGCGGAAACGAAATACACAAGGATAAGCTGCCATTCAAGAGACACTGTAATCATTGCCCACATAAGGACCGGTGTGAGGAAAAAGACCGGCAAAGAAAGCACAAGTATTCGAAAAAGCGGAACCGAGGAAGCAAACTCTGCGTTTTGTGTGAGCCAGGGGATGAAAGGTGCCAAAAAATATCCAACAACAAGAAAAACCACAGAAATACCAAGAAGAAGCACAGACGCGTTTTTTAGTTCCTTCAGAAAAGGATCTGCCTTTTTCTCTTTATATGATTGTAAAAAGATCGGGTACATCGCATTCATAAAAAAGACAGGAAGGGTTAATGGAAATTCAAAAAATTTATACGCAAGACCGTACACCCCCACTTCGGACGCATCGCGGTAAAACGAGAGAAGAAAGACGTCTATCCGGAAGTAAATCACATTCAATATAAGGGTGAGCCCTAAAGGAAGTGCTTTGCGCATGAGACGTTTCCAAGAGGGAAGATCAAACAAAGGACGCATTGAGTCGACATACCGCCTGGCAAACGTAAGAGAAAAAAACGCAAGGATGAAAGAACTTATCACATTCACCGCAACAACAAAGAAAAGCGAGAGACCCATCCGTGTCACGAGATACGTTCCTGCGAGCGTGACTATGTTCGAGAGGATTGACGAAAAAACAGAAAAATCATATCGAAGCTTTTCTTGGAACAGAACGTTCATTGTCCGAAAAAGAGATTGCGTCAGCATCGTGACCGAGAGAAAAATAATGCCGAACTTCACAAAAGGAGAAAATCCTACGGCTGTTTGGGGGTTGTATGGGAAAAAGGCAAGAAGAGAGATGGCAAGAAACATCGTACACAGTGACAACACAAGACGGAGACCGTAAAGCACTCGAAATTCTTTTTCTCTTTCGTGTTCATTCTCCGTAAAAGAACGGAGAGTGACCGCATTTAACCCAAAATCGGGGAAAAGATAGAAAAACGCCACAAAAGAGAGAATTTGAGTGAATTGGCCAAATCCTTCGGCTCCGTATTGGTTGGCAATAAGAATTGTCGCAACAAGCGTGCTGGCAGCGCTAATAATTTTCCCAAAGAACTGAACGCCAGTGTTATACCAAATAGCTTTCATGAGAGGCCTTCTTCTTGGGAATGAATACGCAGAAAGCGAAAATAAATGCTGTTAATAATAGTCCATGATGAAGAGTCACATAAAAATGATCTATCATGCCGCCTAGTATTATAACAAGAAGAAGGGGAATAGCTTCTTTGTGCTGTTTCCATGTATGCCGTACAACTCCACCTATGAGAAAGAGAAGGGGAATGACACCCAAAACCCCCACTTCTGAAAGAAGAAGGAGATAGACATTATGAGGAGGTTGTAAGAAAAAACTCGTCCGGGTTGATCGAAAATAATCCTGGATTGTATATAAAATTTGATGCGGCCCAACTCCCAATAAAGGATGTTGAAGAATTACCTGAAGCGCTGCTGTATTTAAACCAATCCTTTCCTGGACGCTTTGTTCCCCAAATGAGAACAAAGGAGAGAACACCCAGAACACTAGGAACCCCCCTAGAAGAGTGAGAAGGAGGGTACCAACTTTGTGAGGTTGGGTGCCCTGAAAAAAACGCACAAAAAAAAGAACCAGAAAATAAAAAAGGAAAAATCTACTTCCGGTAAACAGAAGAGCGACAAGGAATAAAGAAAAGAAAAGAAGGCGCAGGCGCTGTCGGGGAAACCATCTCAAAAGAAGAAGCGCGGTAACCAGGTAGGAAGCAAAGACATTTGGGTGGGGAAATGTTCCGTACGCACGGATAAATTCTCTTCCCTCAAAAGACATACTGGCTATCCCGAAGACATCAACGGCAAGAGGCCTTTCTCCCAAGACAAAAAGCCCCACAGACCGCTGTAAAACAAACTGCGCTATCCCTAAAACGCTCACCCATACCATTCCAAAAACAAACCATTGAGCCGTCCAGGAAACGCCTTTCTCTCGCACGGAAGAAATAACACAGATCGCAAAAAGAAAGGTAAGGAACGTTTTTGCCATCCAAAATAATCCCACAAAAGGATGGGCTGACCGCATCAATGAGAAAAAAGAAAAAAAGAAAAAAGACACAGCGCAACCTAGCATAAAAAGGTGAGATCTGGTTACACGTAAAGCACGAAGGTTTTTAAGAAACAAAAGAAAGGCGAGGAGGATAATAAAATCTGTAAGATACACCGTCGGCGCAACATAATCCACACGTACTCCAGAGATGAGGGAATATGAAGGCCAGAAATATTTGTTTACTTGAAGGGGTAATAAAAAAAGGAGGACTGCTGTCACGTAGTGGGATACATTCTTCACCTTACTCCTTTGGTTGGACGATCAACCGCCTTTGATCTCCTTCTCCCACAGACGAAGAAGAAACTCCTTCCTCCTCATTGACAATCATGTGAATGGTTCTTCTTTCTGCTCCGGTAAGGAAGGGGAGTGTCACAGCCTTCTTTTCAAGTCTCACTTTTTGAACGGTATTTTTGGCCAAATCAATCAAGTATTGCTCTCTTTTCTTCGCCCATCCATCAACATCAACTCTTATATTCTCCCAAGCATCCAATTCATGGTAGACCAGAAGAGAAAGAAGGAGCTGAAAATTCCTCAACCTTTCTCCATGATATCCAATAAGAACGCCCAGATCGTTCCCTGAAATCTCAACGAGATAACAGTCCTCTTCTTTTCCGACAGAAACCTCCGCAGGTGTTTGAAGAAGAGAAAGGAACTCTTGCGCCTTCTCCTTGATAACTTGGTCAACCGCGTGTGCCATTTCGTATTCCTTTTGGATTCACAGGAAGCGCTCCCTGCTGTCTCATCACATAATACTGTTGTACCATAGAAAAAAAGGTCGAAGCAACCCAATAGAGCGCCAACCCTGATGCAAATCGTGCGGAAATAACGACTGATAATATCGGAAAGAAGTACGTCATCTGCACTTGCATCGCGGAGGCAAGTTCGTCTGAGAACTCTCCGCTTTTTTGTTTTGATTTTTGAGGGACCATCATCTTTGAGAGTGCAAATTGTGAAAGTCCGGCGAGAACGGGAAGAATGAAATATTGGTCAGGTTTCGTTAGGTCAAGCCACAAAAATCGGGTGTGCACTGTCAGTCCATCGATCATTCCCGTATTAAGGACCTGAATAAATACTTGATACAGCGCAATCAGGACCAGAAGTTGAAGCACCATAGGAAGGCATCCGCCCATCGGATTTACTCCGTGCTCTTTATACAAATTTAGTTGTTCCTGCTGAAACCTTTTTGGATCTTTTCCGTGCCTTTTTTTCAGCTCGTCAAGTCTTGGCTTCAAATCCTGCATTTTCTTTGCAGTCCTCTGAGACGGAAGCGTAAAAGGGATAAGGACAAGTCGGATAGCTAACGTTAAACCAAGAATGGCCAAACCAAAGTTTGAGAATAGCGCTTTGTAGAAAAAAATAAGCAGTTGTAAAATCGGCTGAAACAAAAGAGTGTTCCACAGGGTTCCTAGCATAGCTTATACCACCAAATCCATTCCTCCCTTTGCAAGGGGATTGCATCGTACAATTCTTCGGATGCTTAATAAACCACCTCTAAACACTCCATGCTTTGTAATGGATTGTTTTGCATACTCAGAGCAATGTGGTTCAAATCTACAGACACCCTGAGTTTCGCCTAGGAAAGGAGCCAAAAGGAATCTTCGGGTTGTTTCGGTGTTTTGATACACCGTAATGAGAAACGCAAGAACATGTTTCATAAACGAATGTGTAACCTCTTTATTTCATTCACCACATCTTGCTGAGGAGTATTCCGTAAGTCTTTTTTTGCAACAAGAACCCCTACATACCCAGGAAAGAAAGAAAATTCTCGGATCGCCTCTTTTATCTTCCTTTTCGTTCTGTTCCTGTACACAGCCTGTTTGGAAATGTGTGTACTCACTACAATCGCAACGTGCCGTTTGGTAACCTGCTCTTTTCTGGGATCAGGAAGATAATAAAAAAGAAAGAGCGGAGATGTTATCTTTTTCCCTTCTTTACGGATTGCTCGTATCTCATCTCCTGAAAGAGCGCGTCGAGATGCTTCCTTCATACCTTTATTATACTGTAAGTCGCTTTCTTCCTCTTTTTTTTCGACGCTTTAAAACAGCTCTTCCGTCTTTTGTCCGTTGACGGACTAAAAATCCATGTGTTTTTTTTCGTTTTCGTTTATTTGGTTGGTAGGTTCGCTTTGGCATACAATTTTCCTCTTTCTGTAAGTAAGATTCGACAAAGTATAACACAAGCTCAAGAACCTTTTCAAATTATCTTTACAATTTATCCACACTGTGATTAAATAAAAAAACTTCTGCTTTTCCACATTTTTAGTACATACGTGGGGGTATATGGTAGACATAAAGCTTTGGGAAACCGCGTTGGCCCAAATTCAGACAGATCTGTCTCCTGCCGTCTTCAATACGTGGTTTAGTGGAACGAGCATCCTCTCCCAGGAAGACGGAGTAATTGAAATTGGATGTTCAACAAACTTTAAAAAAGAATACCTTGAACAACGCTTTCAAACCCTTATTGCAGAAGTCCTTGAATCACTAACAAAAACTCACCATCGCGTCAAATTTTCTGTTTTACCATCTCTAAAAAAGATGGTTCCCGACAATTCTCTGGGAGAAGCTCCTCTTTTTTATAACGATGAACTTGAGGAGAAAAGGAGACAAACACGGACGGCACAAATGAACCTCAAGCCGGATTTCACTTTTGAGAACTTTGCTGTGTCTACCTCAAACCAGCTTGCCTATGCTGCCGCAAAGGCGATTGTCCAGTCTCCTGGAAAAGCATACAACCCTCTGTTCCTCTATGGCGGTGTCGGGGTGGGGAAAACACACCTGATGCATGCAATCGCACATGATATTTTTGACCTCCATGACGCATTCAAAATTGTTTCTTGTACAGGGGAAGAGTTTACCAATGAAATCATTCAGGCAATTCAAACAAAAACAACAAAAAATTTTAAAGATAAGTATCGAAGCTGCAACTTGCTCCTTGTGGATGACATACAATTCATTGCCGGAAAGACAACGGTTCAGGAAGAGTTTTTCCACACCTTTAATGCAGTCCAAAGGAATGGAAATCAAATTATTTTAACATCAGATCGACCTCCTCATGAAATCGCAAAACTCGAGCAACGGATACTTTCGCGATTTGAGGCGGGAATGATTGTGGATATCCAGCAGCCAGATTTTGAACTACGAACAGCTATCCTTTTAATCAAAGCAAAAGGGAAGGGGATTCCACTCCCCCTTGAGGTCGCAAAACTTGTGTCGGCCAACATCGAAAGTACACGAAAACTCGAAGGAACGCTTATGCGGCTTCTCGCCGAATCTCAAATTCGTAATGTCCCTATTACTCTTGATTTGGCATCATCTCTTCTTGGAACCATCATGACCGCCCCCTCTCTCTCTAAAAAGGCAACCCCGCAGGAGGTTATAAAAATTGTGAGTGAGCATTATAGCGTCCCTTCAAAACAGCTCAAAAGCAGCGTACGACGCCGTCCCATAGCTGTCCCGAGACAAATTCTCATGTACCTTCTGCGAACAGAGTTAAACCTACCTTTTATGGAAATTGGAGCACTCCTCGGCGGACGCGACCATACCACCATTATGCATGGGGTTGAAAAAATAACCAACCTTCTTTCCACGTCAGAAACCATGCGGGCAGACGTACTGTTGATAAAACAACGTTTTTCCTGATAACTTGTCCTGTTGTACACTTATCCACAAAACCCCTGAAGATATCCACATTTTT
>DATEUZ010000009.1:0-16300 GCA_035282885.1 Patescibacteria group bacterium
CGAAAACTGAAGCTGTTCGATGGAATATGTTGCGGTTTTTTCATCTCCAGTAAACTCAAGAGATGCCAATGTGTCAAGCGTTCGTTGTTGTTCGAAAAGCTTTGTGGCCTCCTCTATTGTTTTATTCCCAAGAGGAATTCCTTGAACAGAAATGCCAGGGATAATCGTATGTGAATATGCAAGAAGATAGCTGATGCAGACGATAAAAACGGTAAAGAGAACAAAAAAGACTCCGTAGAGGATCCATTTCATCTTCTTTGTTTGTAGCAATTTCATATGTTTATCTTACCATAGGAGTGGTACGTTATTGACCATAGAAATCGTCCTGTGTTACCATAAATTGTATGGCCGACGAGAAAGAACAAACACACGAAGTACTGCAAATATCTGAAGAAACGGTTGAGTCGTCCCGGAGGGAATCACTCCCACATGTGGTTCAGAAAAATACAGAGTTTCAGCCCATTAAATCTCCGTCGGGAGTTTCAGTCGATACAACTTCAAAAAGAAAAACTTCAAAAATCCTTATTCCCCTCGCGCTTCTTGTGTTGTTGGCTGGCGGAGCTCTTGTCTGGATAAATAAGGATTTACTTTTTCCTTCTGAGCCAAAGCAGGTAATTTTGACCTATTGGGGATTGTGGGAGACAGAACAGATTATGAAACCTTTGATTGAAGAATATCAGAAAGAACATCCCCTTGTGACAATCCGATATGAGAGACATGTCTCTGACCAGTATAGACAACGTCTTCAAGCCGCCATCTCACGGGGAGAGGGACCGGACATCTTCCGATTTCACAATACCTGGGTTCCTGAGCTTCTCCAGGAGCTTGAACCTCTTCCTCCAACGGTTTTCTCTGCACAAGAATATGAAACACTTTTCTATCCGATAACAAAACAGGATCTTTTCGTGAACGGAAATTATGTCGGAATACCGCTCGAAGTGGATGGACTGGGACTTTTTTATAACGAAAAGACGTTTCAGGAGTCTGGAGAAGTTGTTCCTGACACCTGGGATAAATTAGCAGAAGTCGCAAAAAAGTTTACGATCAAAGATAAAGACGGAAGGATACAAACAGCGGGTGTTGCACTTGGGCTTCCGAAAAACGTTGACCATTGGTCAGATATTTTGGGTCTTATGATGCTTCAGGCGGGAGTTGACATGACGAACCCCTCTGATGAAGAAGCAGCAAAAGCACTTTTGTACTTTACTCAGTTTGTGACGACGAATCCGATGTGGGACGAAACGTTGCCAAATTCGACTGTTGCGTTTTCCGAGGGAAAGCTTGCAATGTACTTCGGACCTTCCTGGCGGGTTTTTGATATACAGGAACTCAATCCTGAATTGGAGTTTAATGTCGCTCCTGTGCCCCAGCTTCCGGGGACTGATGAACAGTCCAAGGTCGCGTGGGGTCGATATTGGGTTGAAGGGGTCTCGCGTGCATCAAAGAATAAAGAAGCAGCATGGGATTTCCTGAAGTTCCTTATTTCGAAGGAATCGGAACAAAAGCTGTATACGCAAGCAAGTCAAATAAGATCATTTGGACCTCCATACAGCAGGAAGGATTTGTCGGTTCTTCTCTCGGGAGAACAATACGTTGGTCCCTTTATTGACCAAGCGCCGTATGCGCAAAGTTGGTATATGACGTCAAATACATTTGATGAAGGGTTGAACGATCAAATCATTCAGTACTTCGAAAACGCAGTCAACACTGTTGTTGAGAAACGTACGACTGAAGTTCCTGCTGCAACAGAGATTCTTGCAGAGATGACTCCTGGTATTCAAGAGGTTCTTCGTCGGTACGGACTTTTAGCCGCTCCAAAATGACGTCACTTCAACAGGTAGTACTACGGACAATTTCATACGGGGACATTTTTGATTATCCTGTGACACGGGATGAAATTCACCGTTTTCTTATCGGAAGTAAGGCATCCCAAAAGCAGACTGATGAGGCTGTCTCTTCTCTTCTTCCTCAATATATTGGATGTTTTGACCACCTCTTTTTTTTACAGAACCGAGAACATATCGCCTTTTTACGGAGAAGACGAGAAACGTACGCAGGTCCCAAACGTGCCATCGCACGAGCCTTTGCCCGTCTTGCCATTCGCATTCCTCCGGTTCTATGTGTAGGAATTACCGGGGCCTTGTCTATGAACAACACTCATAAGGAAGACGATATTGACCTGTTCGTGATTACGAGGAAAAACAGGTTGTGGACCGCCCGATTGTTTCTTGTTACCCTTGCAGAGATGTTGTATCAAAGAAGAAGGCCGGGAGATGTTGAGGTCGGGAACAAGCTCTGTCTCAACATGTTTCTCGACGAAGAGGCACTTACGATGTCACAAAAAAATCTCTATATTGCTCATGAGGTGTATCAAATGAAACCTCTTGCCGAGAAGGAAGGAACATACGAACGTTTTTTGCGGGCGAACCAGTGGGCATCAAGATTTCTTCCGAACTGGACGCAGACAGAAAGAGACTGGAGTAATACATGATCGGGAGTGTTATTGAGGCTATGTGTCGAACGGTACAGCTCCACTATATGCGAAAACGAAAGACGAGAGAAATTGTAGGAACACACATGGCACTATTTCATCCGAAAGACTGGACTCCGATTGTGAAGGAGGAGTATCAAAAACGGCTACACGCGTTTCATGTAAAACCTTTTTTTACTGAAGCGGTCGAGAGAGATCAATCCGAAGAGGTTTAGGCGGGGTGCAGGAGTAACAGTACTGTTTTGTGAGAGGATCAGAAAGGATTATTGCGTCTGTTTCGACATGGGGTTGATCTTGGGGAACAATCTCTCCGGTTTCTGGGTGAAGGAACACATGCTGCTTTGAGTCATCAAACTCTTTCGGTTCCTGATCCTTGATAAAAAATTCGTAGCGAATAGGACAATCATTTGAGGGAAGTTTTCCAGAGAGAGAACACACAGGGAGTCCTGTGATTCCATTTGGCTTTTGAGGCCATTCGTCTGGCTGATTTTTCAGGACGTGGGTCATGATTTTATTCCAGATCGGCGCTGCCCCCGTCACTCCTGAGGTAAGGAATGGATGCATGGGAGTACCGTCGTTGTTTCCAACCCAGACCGCCGTGAGATAGGATGGAGTGTATCCAATCGTCCAGTTATCTTTTTTGTCATCGGTTGTTCCTGTTTTGACCGAAACAGCAGCATGTCCGGGTATGCGAAGCAGAGAAGTTGCTCCGAACGCCGACATACGCGCATTGTTATCAAGAAGAATGTGTGAAATAAGATACGAAATCTCGGGCGAGAGGACGTTTTCTCCTTCCTGAGGTATGTATTCTTCTAACACGGTTCCCCTGTAGTCTGTTACTTTCAAGATAGGCTGAAGGTGTTGTTTTTTTCCAAGATTTGCAAAGACGCTGTACGCAACCGCCATATCGGTCATGGTGACTTCTCCACCGCCAAGTGTCAGAGAGAGTCCGTACCGCGAAGGGTCGGTAAACGTGGTAATGCCGAGTCTTTGGGCAAATCGGATAAAATCAGGAACGCCGTTTGATGCCAAGACCTTCACCGCAGGAATGTTGTAGGAATTACCCAACGCAAATCTGACCTGAACAGCCCCATGAGATTGGCCGTCATAATTGCCCGGCCTGTACGGAGGTTGTCCTTTAACAATAAACTCTGTCGGAACATCAAGAAGGAGCGTTGCCGGAGTATAACCTTTTTCAAAGAAAAGGGCATAGTTCAGAGGTTTGATTGAAGACCCTGGTTGGCGGAATGAGGTTGTGACATTCACATTCCCATCGTTCTCAACATCAAAGTAGTCTTTTGATCCTACCATCGCAAGGATTTCCCCGGTCTTCGGATTTGTGACTAAAGCCGCGCCGTTCCCGACACGAAGCTGTTTCACTTTTTCGAGTTCTTCCCTAACGATGGATTGGACAGTATTTTGGAGGTCAAGATCAAGTGTCGTGATAACCTCAAGTCCCCCATGTGCGACAAGATGTTCTCCATATGTTTCCTCGAGCATCTGACGAACAAGCATGACAAAATGGGGTGCATGGATATCAGTCTGCTGAGGAGCAAAGACTAATTTTTGTTGTTGAGCCTCGTTGGCTTCCTCTTGAGAGATGTATTTGTCCTCGACCATTCGACGCAACACTTCCTGTTGTCGTTTCACCGCAAGTTCAGGATGAGCACCAAATGGCGAATAGGTGGTCGGAGATGCTGGAAGTCCTGCAAGGAGCGCCGCTTCTCCAATGGTCAACTCGGAAACGGATTTATTAAAATACATTTCTGATGCCGCTTGAACGCCCCATGCCGTTCCTCCGTACGGAACTTCATTTAAATACATTTGAAGGATTTGATCTTTTGTGTAGAGTCTTTCGACCTGGAAAGAAAGGATGAGTTCTTTTATCTTACGCTTCACGGTCCGTTCAGGAGAAAGGAGGGCATTTTTGACCAGTTGTTGGGTAATCGTTGATCCTCCCTGGAGCTTTCCTTCAAAGAGGATTTCACGAACTGACCGAATGATTCCGCGAAGGTCAAATCCTGAGTGTTTGTAGAAGTCGTGGTCTTCCATGGCAATCGTTGCCTGGAGAAGATGCTTCGGAACGTCTTCTAAATGGATGAGTGTTCTGTCTTTTTCTTCGTAGATCCGAAACAGCAGCTTGTGGTTTCTGTCATAGATTCGAGTTGTGACCGCAAGGTCTCGTTCAGCGAGTCTGTTGGGCTTTGGGAGGTCTTTCATAAAAAAGAAGAGAACCGAAGAAATGAGGATGACGCAAAACATCATTAAAAAAATAAAAAATTTCAAGAAAAGAAGAAAACGGCGTTTGTGAGCATGAAGGGATACGTGGGGGTGGTGTTTTTTCCTAAGAAAGGACGTCAGGCGTTTTCCTCTCTGAGTAATACGTTCAAGGAACGTACGGCGTCTGAAGAAATGGAGGAAATGATGTGTGAGTTTTTGAAACGTCTTCATCTTTGCGTATTATACGAAATGGCACCAAAAAAGGAGAGTGCATTCCTCATTGACAACACTTTCCTTTTTTGTTTGAGTAAAAAGGGGAAGGGATGGATTGTGGGGTACCCCTTTTTCTGGGTGTGAAAAAGGGTTGTTTTCCCTCCAATTACCTCTTGACATTACTACCGGTAGTATTCTACTTTAACATAGTACACTATATTTTGTGTGAGTCTTTTCATGAAGTGTCCTTATTGCGGTAAAGCAGAAACAGATGTTCTTGATACGCGAGATACTGAAGATTTAACGGCAACGCGAAGACGGAGGTCCTGCCGCCATTGCACGAAACGGTTTACCACGTATGAACGAGTTGAGCATGTGCAACTTATCGTGATTAAAAAAGACGGCAGGAGAGAGAGTTTTGATCGGATAAAAGTACGTTTAGGAATTATCAAGGCGTGCGAGAAGAGAACAATTCCGATCCAAGAGATAGACAAAGTTGTAGATGCGATTGAACAGGATCTTCGCCAAATGGACTCGACGGAAATTAAAAGTCAGGTGATAGGAAACATGGTCATGGATAGATTAAAAAAGCTTGATAAAATTGCCTATATTCGATTTGCCTCAGTGTACCGCCAGTTTGCTGACATCGACGATTTTGCGAAAGCGTTAAAAACACTGTCGCAACGAGTGAAGAAATCTTAATACAAGGGGGGATATGCTGCCATGATGACAGCTCCTATTTCAGAAGTGCGAAAACGTGACGGAAGGATGGTCCCGTTTGATATTGAGCGGATCATAGAGGCCGCCTATAAGGCGATGCTCGCCACGCATGAGGGAACGAGGGATGAGGCGGTGCGAGTTGCTCAAGGGGTAGTAAAAGAACTCAAAAAAAGGGCAAACGGCCATTCTCCTTTTGTTGAAGAAATCCAGGATCTTGTTGAAAAAGAACTCATGCAACAGGGGTTTGTTGAAACTGCAAAAGCATATATCCTGTATCGAAAACAACGCGCCGACCTTCGTGCGCAAAACCTTGGTGTTCCGGAAGCCGTGCGGGAAAAAATCGAAGAAAGTAGGAAATATTTTCAAAATCCGCTCGCTGAGTTTGTGTATTACAGAAGTTATGCACGGTGGCTTGAGAACGAAAGACGGAGAGAAACATGGGTAGAGACGGTCGATCGGTTCCTTTCCTATATGAAGGAACGCCTTGGAGAAAAACTGACCAAGATAGAGTACGACGAACTGTATGAAGCCATTCTTAGCCAAAAGGTGATCCCCTCTATGCGTCTTGTGTGGGCAGCAGGAAAAGCAGCTCGGGCAACACATGTATCCGCCTATAATTGTTCCTTTATTATTCCAACCTGTTTCCAGGATTTCGGAGAGATGATGTATCTTCTTATGTGTGGTACAGGAGTTGGATTTTCTGTCGAGAAGAAAATGATTGACAAGCTTCCGGAAATTCTTCCGCAAACAGGGAAAAAGGTTCCCCCTCATGTCATTGGAGACAGCAAGGAAGGGTGGGCAAACGCATTCGTAGTGGGAATGAAGACCTGGTATGAGGGAAAGGACATAGAGTTTGATTACACCAAGATTCGACCCCGTGGTGCACGGTTAAAAACCATGGGAGGTCGGGCATCAGGCCCAGGGCCGCTGCGTGCGCTAATGGAATTTGCCAAAGGAAAAATTGTAGGGAAACAAGGGAAGAAGCTTTCTACTTTGGATGTCCACGATATGATTTGTAAAATCGGAGAGATCGTGGTCGCTGGTGGGGTAAGAAGGAGTGCGCTTATTTCTCTTTCGGATATTGATGACGAATTGATGAGGGATGCGAAGGCTGGTCAATTTTATCTTTCAGAACCGCAACGGAGTATGGCAAACAACTCGGCAATCTACAATGAGAAACCCGAAGCGGCAGTATTCCTGGAAGAGTGGTTAGCGCTTGTCAGAAGCGGAACAGGAGAGAGAGGTCTTTTTAACAGAGGCGGACTTAAAAGGCAGCTCCCGGCACGCCGTTGGAAAGTCTTTGAAAAGTACGCAGATACAGCCGGAACGAATCCCTGCGGGGAGATCATTCTTCGGTCCAAACAATTTTGTAATTTAACGAGTGTCGTCATTCGGTCAGATGATACTAGAGAGACGCTTCTCGAAAAAATGAGACTTGCGTCAATACTCGGAACCTATCAAGCAACGCTTCTTGATTTTCCGTACTTAAGTCCTGAATGGAAGGAAAACTGTGAAGAAGAAGCGCTGTTGGGAGTTTCTTTGACCGGGTATTGGGATAACAAGGTTTGTCGAAATAAGAACATCCTTCAGGCGATGAGGGACACGGCAGTGGAAGCGAATAAGAAGTATGCAAAACGGTTTGGGATAAACCAGTCAACCTGTGTTACTTGCGTGAAGCCCTCAGGCAATTCCTCTCAACTTCTTGATACAGCTTCAGGGATGCATCCGCGGTATGCAAAATACTACGCACGGAGAGTTCGAGTGTCTTCTACCGATCCGATTCTCCACATGCTTCGCGAGCAAGGGGTTCCCTGTTATCCGGAAGTCGGTCAACCAGTCGATAAGGCAACAACCTATGTCGTTGAATTCCCTGCAAAGTCTCCGGATGGAGCAATCTGCAAAGACGATGTGAGTGCGATTGAGCTTTTGGAGCACTGGAAACTCTTGAAAGAAAACTTTACTGAGCACAATCCATCTGCCACGATTTATGTCGGTGATGATGAATGGATTGAAGTTGCCAATTGGGTGTATAAACATTGGGATATTATTGGCGGATTGTCGTTTCTTCCCCGTTCAAACCACGTCTATCAATTGGCACCGTATGAAGAAATACATAAAAATGCGTACGAAGAGTTATGTCAAAGAGTGGAGAACGTTGATTTCTCAAAACTGGTGTTGTACGAGCGGGAAGACTCGACAGACGGTGCAAAAGAATACGCCTGTGTCAGCGGGGCTTGTGAGATATAGGTGAGGAAAAGAAAGACAGAGTCAGGGATTTTTTCTAGCAAAGAAGAGTTAATGCATTTTCATTGTAGTGAGTGTGGACAGTGGTGGACCATCGGTGATGCCCCTCAAAAAACGCATTGGTTTTGCCCCCGGTGCGGAAAAGAACAAACGGTCATTCAGTGCTCTCACAAGGGATAGAAGATGGGAAAAAGGACTCGTAATACATGGAAGCAAATCGGCATTGCCGGTTTTTTTATCCTTCTTGCAGTTGGAGGAAGGACGGTGTTCCATGTTGGTCCGAACATTGAGCTGCTGACTACATCGACACTTCTTGCTTCTACCTATCTTCGAAAGAACATCGCTTTCTTTGTTCCTTTAGTGAGTGTTGCACTCTCTGATTTCATTCTTGGCAACTCTTCGATTTATCTTTTTACCTGGTCAGCGTGGATCATAATAGGTGTGGCAAGTACGGTTCTTCAAGGAGTCAAGTATAAAAAGGGACAAACGGTGCTATACGCAACGGGGTGGTCGATTGGAACGACCGGTTTCTTTTTTTTGTGGACAAATTTTGGGGTCTGGCTCCAGGGTTGGTATGGAACGACCATCATGGGGCTTTTCCAGTCGTATTATCGGGGAATTCCGTTCCTTTTGAATCAGCTTGCAGGAAATCTTCTGTTTGTTCCTCTCTTTTTCCTTGTGGCAGAGATCGCGGCTTCTTTCTTAAGTGAAAAAAAGAGAGTATTTTCCTTGAGACCCTAAGGCTGCTGTGATACAATTTTCGCTAGCATGGCACTGCCCGAAAAAGAATACCCACAAAAAGAAGAACAAAGGACTATTGAGGAGGCAGAGAGATTTCAGATCCCTCCTGAAATGGCTGAGTGGCTCAAAGAGGTCGAGGTTGAACCTCAGATTCCCGCCGATCTTCAGAGTCAGGGAGTTGTACCGTCTGGATCAAACGTCCCTGTCTTTGACGATACGACATCTCCTGTGCCACTGACGCAGACGCAAATTCGGCCCGCTTTACATAAAAAAGCTCAGGACGCTGTCCGATGGCTGGCTGAATGGTGTATTCGACAGCTTAAGGTATTGCATGAACGAATGAATACACCCTTAAAGGTACAATGACGATCCAACCGCATGTTCTTGATACATTGATGAAGCTTATGCCTACGTTGGTCATGTATATCGTGTTATTCGGTATCAGCATCCTCGTTGGCGTTGCTGGCGTCTATATTACTCTGCATCTCATCCGGGCAAGAGGGAGAGAGAAGGTCTCTTTACAGTCGGCGCTTCTCCAGGTGGCGGTTCCCCGAGACAATGAGATTAAGATCGATGTTGCAGAACAGGTTTTTGCAAGCCTTTACAGCATTAAAAAGGGAGGGTTTTTCAGTTTTCTGAAAGCGCAAAGTCATATCTCGTTTGAGATCGTTGGGAGACCAGAAGACATTCGCTTTTATATCAACACGCCGAGAAGTTTACGAGACCTGGTTGAGAAGCAAATTCACGCGGCGTATCCCGGGGCATACATTACCGAAGTTGAAGAATACAATATTTTTAACAAGGAAGGGAAAGTCGCATTCGCAGAGTTTAAGCTGAAAGAGCCAAGCTATTATCCGATAAAAACATATAAAGATCTTCCGACCGATCCTCTTTCATCTCTCACAACGGCGATGTCAAAACTGCAACCAGGGGAAGGGGCGTGTCTTCAGATCATCATCTCGCCTGCTGAAAGTAAGTGGAGAAGTTCGGGGCGAGGGTATGTTTCAAAGGTTCGCCAGGAAGAAGCAACGAGTGAGAAGCCGAAGTTTAAGGCGGACCCGAAGGTTCTAGAGGCGATAGACACAAAATGTGGAAAGCCGGGATTTGATACGACAATTCGCGTTGTTGTCTCTTCTTCAACGGTGGATATGGCAAAATCGCATCTTGCGAATATTAAAAGTGCGTTCCAACAGTTCAGTAATCCAATTGCAAACACGTTTTCAGGAAAAAGGATTTGGCTCAAATGGACTTTTGTCCGTGACTTTATTTACCGATACCCTCCGTTTTTGGGAACGCCGATGGTTCTTACCTCTGACGAACTCGCATCGATTTTTCATTTTCCGAATAAGTTTGTCGAGACGCCTCATATTTATTGGTTGAACGCGAAACGTGCTCCAGCTCCTGCACAAATTTCTCTCACAGGGCTGTATCTTGGGAAAAGTATCTTCCGGGGAGTTTCGAGGCCGGTTTCTATACAGGAGAACGACAGACGGAAGCACCTCTATATTATCGGAAAGACAGGGACAGGGAAATCAGAGCTGATGAAAGACATGGCGCTTCAGGATATTAAAGAAGGACGAGGCGTCTGTTTCATCGACCCGCACGATACAGTCGAAAAACTCCTGCAGCTGATTCCCCCGGAACGCGCAGAGGATGTGATTTACTTTGACCCGGCAGATACAGAGAGGCCGATGGCTCTTAATATGTTAGAGGCCTATACAGAGGATCAAAAGCATTTTGTGGCAACGTACGTGATTAACATGATGTATAAACTGTTCGACCCGCATAAAACAGGAATCGTCGGACCTCGGTTTGAACACGCAATTCGAAACGCCATGTTAACAGTGATGTCTGAGCCGGGAAGTACTTTTGTTGAGGTTGTCCGGGCGCTCACTGACGCGGAATTTGTTGCCGAGCTTCTCCCGAAAGTACAAGATCCGATTGTCAGAAGGTACTGGACTGACCAGATCGCACAAACATCTGATTTCCATAAATCTGAAACGCTTGATTACATTGTTTCTAAATTCGGACGGTTTGTCACGAACAAGCTTATGAGAAATATCATCGGTCAGTCGAAATCAGCGTTCGATATCCGAAAAGTCATGGATGAAGGAAAGATTCTTCTCATCAACCTTGCAAAAGGAAGGATCGGAGAAGAAAATAGCAACTTTTTGGGACTCATTCTTGTTCCTCGAATCCTGATGGCGGCGATGAGTCGGCAAGACGTGCCAGAAGAGGAGAGGAGAGATTTCTATTTATACGTTGATGAGTTTCAGAACTTTGCGACAGCGGACTTTGCTCAAATCCTCTCTGAAGCGCGGAAATACAGACTGAATCTTACAGTTGCGAATCAGTTTATCGGACAGGTGGAAGAAGAGATTAAAAACGCGGTATTTGGAAACGTTGGAACAGTGATCTCGTTCCGTGTCGGCGTGTCTGATGCGAATTTTTTGCAACATGAATTTCAACCCACATTTACGGAATCTGACCTTATTAATATTGATCGGTTTAATGCCTATGTCAAAACAGTCGTAAACGGCGAACCGGTTGTGCCGTTTTCAATTGATTTAACAAAAGATCTTTCTCTTGAGCGACCGAACTTGAAAGTTGCCGAAGCGATTAAGCAACTTTCTAGGTTGCGCTATGGCGCAGATCGAGAGATTGTCGAAGAAGATATCATCAACAGAGCCCATCTTTAGTTTGTACATCCTGGCCTCAAAATGGTACAATGAGAGCGAATTCTTACGGACGTGTAGCTCAGTGGTAGAGCACGTGTCTTATAAACACGTGGTCCCAGGTTCGATCCCTGGCACGTCCACCAGAAACCCCCTTTGTAGGCGTATAATTCCCGCAAATTTCCAGTATTTTTACCGCAAGTGAAAAAAAGATGAGGCTAGAGTTCGCCGAGCTTTGTGTTCTGCTCGATTTTATCTTTAATGAGGTCAAGATATTTTTCTGTGGTTGATAATCGTTTGTGTCCCGCAAGTCTTGAAACGAGTACCAACGATGCGCCAGCCATCAGATGGTGGGCAATAAAAGTGTGGCGGAGATCATTGACTTTTGCATTATTGATGCCTGCAAGTTTAAAGTACCGATCAATTGAGGTTCGGATATTTCTGACAAGAAGAGGATTCCCGGTTTTTGTAATAAATAAAGCATGCGATGGAGATTCTGGTCGTTCTTTTAACCAGTTTTGAATCGAAACCTGTACTGCTTTATTCAGTGGGATGTCCCTGTCTTCCTTACCTTGTTCATCTCTCACGACCATCTTGTCACCTTTGACATCATCGACGGTCAATGTTGCCAGCTCACCAATTCGGATTCCGGTTTGGAGAAGAATCTCCACAACAGCAGAGGTACGGACATCATCCCGGCATGCGTCTCGAAGTGCCCGATATTCGAGTTTTGAAAGGACTCGAGGCGGCTTGATTTCGTATTTGGGGTGCGAAACAGAAGACGCGGGATCGTCTTGGATAAAATTTCCAGCTTTTAGAAAGCGGAAAAATGTTTTTGTCGAGTTGGTTTTTCTCGAGACACTTTTGGGGGTATACCCTTGGCTTGCGAGAGATTGCATGAACTCTTTGAGATCCTCACCAAGGACCTGATCGACGTTTTTCTTTCCCTTTTCTTCAAGGTACTCGATCAACTGCTCAATGTCTTTTCCGTATGCTAAAATGGTTGCAGATGCGCGATTCTTCTCTTCAAGAAATTTTAAAAACTTCGTGTGCGCTTCCCGCAAGGGTAATAAGTCTGCCATGATGATGCCTAATAAACTTCCTAGAACTTAATATAACATAGAGGTGTAGGCATGTCAATAATGAATACTAGAGGATAGGTTATGCGGAAACAAAAGAGCTCATTCGGTTCACGAAAAAGGCTGATATCCATTCTCTTTCTTTTTATTGGCATTTTTCTTTTGGGAAATCTTGCCCAGGGAATATTTGATGCCTGGAGAGGAAGGGAACGAATCCAGAAGATGAAGCAAGATCTACAAGAAATAGCAAAGGAAAACGAGACACTGCAACAAGAAGTTCAATACTATCAGTCTGAAGAATTTGTTGAAAAAGAAGCGCGAGAAAAGCTTAATCTCGTCAAGCCTGGAGAAACAGTTATTATAGTGCCTGAGGAGGCGCTTCGTAAAGAGGAGTCTGAAAGAATAAAACAAAGCCTTGCTGAACCGGTTTGGAGACAATGGACGGCAGTATTACTTGAAAGGAACTAGCATATGTCGCCAACGTTGATTGTTGAACAATCACTGTGGAGACAAGGACATAACGTTGTTGTTGGTATCGACGAGGTTGGGCGAGGAGCTTGGGCGGGTCCAGTTGTTGTGGCGGCTGTTGCGGTGACACAAAAGTCTTCTCTTCCAGAAGGGATCCAGGATTCCAAAAAACTGACTCCACGGATGCGTCATCGTTTTTTTCCGCTCATTCACAAACACGCGTATGCTCTCTCACTTGCATCAACAGACGTTCCCTTTATTAATCGGTACGGGATTGTCGCGGCAACGCAGAAAGCGATGCGAAAAGCGCTTCGGCAACTCTGTGTGCGGGTCGATTTTGTCCTTATAGACGCATTTTATCTCCCGCATCTTCGAAGAGAACGGCAACTGCCGATTGTGAAGGGTGATGAGAAAAGTATGTCGATTGCTGCCGCGTCCATCGTCGCGAAATGCTATCGAGATACGTTCATGAAACTGGTGTCTGAGAGGTATCCTCTCTACGGGTTTGAGAAGCATAAAGGATATGGTACGCGGATACATCAAGAGGCGATTCTTCGATACGGACAGTTACCGATACACAGAACACAGTATCTCAACACATTCTTACAAAGAAGAGGAAATTTTTAGGACTCGGGCGTTGCGGAAGGGCTGGCTTCATTCTGAGAGGGGAACGGAAGTGTCGGAACAGTTTTCCCTGGGAGAGAGAGAAGATACAAGCTCCCGATGAGAAAAATCGTGACAGAAATACCAAGAGCAAGGGCAGCTCCTTTGGTGCGATCAGACTGACGTTCCATGTCTCCAAGTCCTTGTTTTATTCATAGTTTCTTTTTTCCGGAAGCATTCTTCGAGATCGACACCTAAGTGATTCGAAAGGTCGAGAAGATAGATAAACACATCAGCAAGTTCGCCCTTC
The DNA here is from genome assembly GCA_035282885.1 of Patescibacteria group bacterium. Lineage (GTDB taxonomy): Bacteria > Patescibacteriota > Microgenomatia > DATDVM01 > DATDVM01 > DATDVM01. Next base: position 13,765 of record DATEUZ010000009.1, read on the forward strand.
AGCTCTTTTTTCTCTGACGTCTCGTCGATATGCAGTTTTTCTGCATGACGAATAGCTTTTGCCAGTTCGCCGATTTCCTCTGTCAGAAGAAGGAAAACATCTCTGACGGTTTCTTTATCAAATCCGCGTTCTTTCACCATACGGGAGACGTATTCCTGATAATTTTGTAAAGTCGGTTTCGTCGGGAGAGAAAGTTGGGACATATACGTAGCGGCGGTTGGACTCGAACCAACGACCGTAGCCTTATGAAGACTCTGCTCTAGCCACTGAGCTACGCCGCCTTAATCAGCCTCATTATAGCACAAAATTCCAAAGAAAAACCCCTGAAAAGGGGTTTGTTATGTTGCGGGGGTTGGATTCGAACCAACGACCTCGAGATTATGAGCCTCGCGAGCTACCTCTGCTCCACCCCGCACGTAGTCCGTATTATACGCGCGAGGCTTTTTTTCGTCAACCAGAGGGGTTTCTGGTATAATGGAGAAGGAAAAGCGTTTGCACCGAGAGCATGGGCTCGGGAGCTGAAAAGATGAACGCGTTCTGATATACCGTGAGTAGTTTTTTCCGGGAATGCCCGTCATAGCTGTAATAAGGTTGGTCATCTGACCAACGAACAAAGGTGGTACCACGTGAGGCGTGATCCTTTCGTCCTTTGAGAAACGAGAGGATTTTTTTATGGAGGAATCTATGACGCACACAGTTTTTTCAGGCATCCGGCCAACCGGAATGCTTCATATCGGAAATTACTTAGGTGCCATCAAAGGCATGCTGGAGCTGCAGGAGAAATATCACTGTATTTTCGCAGTGGTGGATTATCATGCCATTACAACGCCATATGATCCCAAAAAGATGCAGGAGCATATACGAAACGCTGCGATGGACTACTTGGCAGCAGGACTGGATCCTAAGAAATCGCTTTTCATCGTTCAGTCTCATGTGCCTGAGCACGTTGAGCTCTCGTATCTTCTGTCGACGTTGTACCCGGTGTCTCGGTTAAGCCAACTGCCGACCTACAAAGAGAAAAAAGCGCAGCATCCGAAATATGTTCATATGGGGCTTCTCTATTACCCGGTTTTGATGGCTGCGGATATTCTCTTGTATAAAGCAGATCTTGTCCCTGTGGGAATTGATCAGGAGCCGCATCTTGAGGTCACTCGAGAAATTGCTCGAGCGTTTAATACACGATTCGGCGACACATTTCCTGAGCCGGTGAGGTACAAAACCCAGGGTGAATACGTCCCGAGTCTTTTGGGAGAGGGGAAGATGAGTAAAACCGTCGAAGGTTCGTATGTTGCGTTAACTGATTCTCCCTCAGTAATTCGTCAAAAAGTGATGGCGGCAGTGACAGATAGCGGGCCGGTCAAGAAACACCAACCGATGTCACAGCCAATTGAAAATTTGTTTACCTTTTTGCGATTGTTTTCATCGAAAGAGGTTGTTTTGCGTTTCGAAACACAGTATGATGAGGCAACGATTACGTATGCGGAGTTAAAACAACAGATTGCGGAGGATATCATCCGCGTGCTGACACCGTTTCAGGAAAAACGTACATATTACGCGGAACATCCTGACCTTGTTGAAGAAGTCTTACGTGAGGGGGCGCAAAAAGCACGACATGTGGCTCAAAAGACTATCCGAGAGGTGAAGCAAAAGATGGGACTTTTGTAAGCACAAAGACGGCCTCTGTGTGATACAATGAGCAAGACATGACAAAGGATAGAATCCCTGTTCAGGAATTCCAAAGAGTAGAGATGCGTGTTGGCCGAATTCTTGATGCAGAAAAGGTTGATCGATCTGATAAACTTATAAAGTTGCTTGTTGATATCGGCGGAGAAGTCAGGCAAATTGTTGCAGGCTTAGGCGAGACGTATGCGGTAGAAGAATTGAAGGAGAAAAAGATTGTGATTGTTGTCAATCTTGAAAAGAAAGAACTCATGGGAGAAGTGTCAGACGGGATGATTCTTGCAGCGGATGATCCTCATGGGCCGGTTTTTCTTACTCCTTCCTCAGATGTTCCTGAAGGAACAATCGTTCGATAAGATAAAAAGGCGGACAAACTCATGGAAAGAAAAATGCCACAAAAACAACGATTCCAGAACACGGTAAAAACCCTTATTGTGTATATCGGAGTCGCAAGTCTTCTCTTTTTTCTCTTTTTCGGAGTCACACAAACGTCTCAACTCACACAAAAAGAAATTCCACTCTCACAGCTTATTACTGATGTACGGAAAGGTGAAGTGGAAAAGGTCCTTGTCGAAGGCGACAAGCTGACAGTAACCTACAAAGACGGGTCGAAAGCGACCTCTCGGAAAGAAGCTTCGGAAAGTTTAGTCAAAACATTCGAGACAGAAAAAATTCCTTTGACAAGTATTGAGATGGAGGTAAAAGATCAAGCGGGATCTCAACTCTGGTGGAACTTTTTACTCAATGGACTACCGATCCTTTTGATGATTCTTCTTTTTGTCTTTATCTTTAGACAGGCACGTGGTGCATCTGATTCGCTTTTCTCGTTTGGGCAATCCCGCGCTCGATTATTCAA
>DATEUZ010000010.1:0-2621 GCA_035282885.1 Patescibacteria group bacterium
GACACAAAATCGAGCTTCATCTCTTCCAATTCATGTTCCCTGCTCACGTCTTTGAGAGCAAGGACATATCCTTCAGGTAGTTTCCCTTTGGCGATAAGAGGACTCACGGTCAAATCCACATGAGTCACCTTCTCATTACTGGATTCAAGGCGAAGTCCTTTGCGATGAAAAGTGCGTACACGGCCTTTTTGGGAGGAATACACGAGTGATGTCACCCTCCTATTATCATCGTGCAATATGAGAAGCTCATCAATTGATTTTTGTCTCATGTCCTGTTCTTTTACATCAAGAAGCTCAAGGGAGACACGGTTGAATGAAACAATATTTCGCTTGGAGTTTAACACCACTACGCCGTCTACAATCGAATCAAGGATCGTTTCATATCTCGTTTTAGCGCGATCTATAGCTTCATTCACCTCACGGAGTTCAAGGTCTCTCTTTAAAAGAAGCTTTGCATCTATCTGAAGTTGGCCTGTGACCTCACGAAACGTTACTGCTACCTTCTTGGCTTTCTCCCGTTCTTTCTCAATGACATGTCTTTCTTCTTCCCTTTCATCGATTTCCTGCGAAATAAAATAGGAAAGAAAGGCAACCAAAAGCAGTGATCCGACCTGTTTTCCAAAAAGAAGAGCCCCCGGGAAGGTGAATACTGTCGGAAGTTGTGGCGTGAGAGGTATCAAAATAAGAAGAAACTCAACAGCAAACGTAAGAAACAATCCCATTCTTCCGAGAAGCATTCCACCGATAATGATAGGTATATATAAAAGGGGGAAGAACACGCTTGTGAGGAAACCTGTCCGATCAACGATCACGAACACAAAAAAGATGTAGACAATAACTGAGGCAAAAATAATATACCGTTTCTGAAAGAGCGGAACGATAACCTGATAGTAAAACAGGGTATATAAAGCAGCAAAAAAAAGAATACCGTTTAAGATATTTCGCTGAACGATGAATTCCTGAAGGGGAACAACATTAATAAGAAGTGCGAGAGTACAGATGAGAATCCAAATAAAAATCTGGACTTTTTTCCGATATCTATCGAATCGCGCTATTTCGATTTCTTCCATCTCATCTATCTTAGATCCTTTTACTTTCTTCGGCAAGAATCACCACAACGACTGACTCGTTATGAACGACAGATTGGGAACAATACGTTTGTCCATAGAGGGGACCAATCTGAGAATACCCGTGAATACCCAAAAAAGGAATGGATCCGAGTTCTTGACTCAAGCGGTGAATATCCTCTTGATTTTTTCTTCCGAGCAGCTTTTTTCTCATAAGACCGCTGAAGACAAACGCAAGGTATGGATGTGCGTTAATAAGGACATCTTTTGCTTGTCGAACAGCCATGGTCGTTGTAGATAATGATTCATCATTCGTCCCAATCATAAGGTGAACCTTTGTATGTGTCGGGATTTCTGTCACGAACTCTATCGATCCGTCAGGGAGAAATCGATACGGCGTTCGTATGACTAATTTACTACTTGTATCGACTGAAACACCTAAAGGATATGTCATTGCCGGCTGCGAAAACGTTGAATGGGAGAAAAGGTCAATCTTCTGGTCGAAAAATGAACGATAAAATTCTATTGCCGGCTTCTCATCTATTTCATACACCTTTCCGCCGAGTGATTTTGTCACTGTGCCATACGCACCGACGGGTGTCCATCCGTGGCGTACTCCTATCCCGAAAGAAAACGTTCCTGAGACTGAGATGCCGATCGCACTATGCTGGAACGCTTTATGTTGAAAGTACTGATACGTCTCACGAAAACGAAAATTATCTGACGACGAGATACCGATAATCGGGAAATGCGTTCCTAACTGAGAAGTCACACCATGAATCACCTTTTGACCGTATGAATTAAGTCCGTCGTAGAGAAGCATATACAGTTTCGGAGCAATATGAACGTAAGGAAGGGAACCCACGAGATTTTTCCCGTTTTGGTATGGATCCTCTTTCTGGAGAGGAACGAAAGAGGTATCAAATGTCATCGAGCAACTTTTTATCGCCACAACCCCGAGAGATTTTTCAGAAATCCCTTTTTTCGTAAAAAGGGACGGTGATGAAGCTCCAACAATGAGTGTTCGTTCAGGGAGTTTTTTCTTTGCATATGCGGCGAGTTCCTCCTGTGGGTATGAGGTATCGGCAAAAAGGAAAACAATATCGGGAGACTGATTTTGAAAATGTCTAAGCGATTGAGAAAGAGCCTCTTCAAAGGCAGTTTGGAAAGAAGCGTTTTGAGAGATACCCACCCCAACTGAGGTCATGTTATTCTTCTACACGATCTTGTTGTCGTTTGTTTGCACCAAGAAAAAAAGACTCTATTTCTTCAACGACCTGTTTCGGAAGGAACCGAGCCTTCAGAAGGTATCCGTCAGCCCCTATCCTAAACGCTTCTCGAACAATTGACTCTTGACCAAGATTTGTGAGTAAAAACACCGGTGTTTTCTCCGTACCCGATCCTTTCTCCCGAAGATCTTTTAGGATCGCAAGCCCGTTTTTCTTGGGAAGCATAATATCAAGAAGAATGAGATCGAAAGATTTTGAACGGGCACGTTCCAATCCCTGAATCCCGTCTTCTACCGCTTCAACGACAAACCCGCGCTTCTCGAGA
>DATEUZ010000011.1:0-11087 GCA_035282885.1 Patescibacteria group bacterium
TTTTTGTGGAAGAGCCGTCGGTTTGTCTCCCATCCCGACAAACGCAGTCACTCCCGGAGTTGAGACCATTCTTCGATTTACAAAATTGGAAGCACCAAAATACAAAGCAATGTTTACCGTCGGTGACGCGGTACGGATTACTGACGGACCGTTTGCTGAATTCTTAGGAACGGTAGATGAAATCAATGAAGAGAAAGGGAAAGTAAAAATCCTAGTATCCGTATTCGGACGTGAGACACCCGTCGAGCTTGACTTTCTCCAGGTCAAACAAATCTAAGTGACAGACTTTTATTTTTTCTTTAGAATATGATAAGAGAGGACAGATATGACGACAAAAAAGGTTAAAACAACTATTAAATTGAATCTTCCGGCAGGAGAAGCGACACCTGCTCCCCCGCTTGGGCCCGCGCTTGGACAACACGGCGTTGCGATCATGGAGTTCGTCAAGGCATACAACGCAAGAACAGAAAAAATGAAAGGGACGATTATTCCTGCGGTCGTGACCATTTACGAAGACCGCACGTTTTCTTTTATCACAAAACTTCCACCTTTGACGACGCTCATCAAAAAAGCGCTCAAACTTGAGAAAGGTTCAAAAACACCCGGGAACAGTTCAGCAGGAACTCTTTCCAAAGAACAAGTCCGAAAAATTGCTGAAGAAAAACTTCCAGACCTTAATACGAAGGATCTTGAAGCGGCAACGCGGATCGTTGAAGGCGCTGCACGCTCAATGGGAATTCAGGTGAAGTAAGATGAAAAAGCGTTCAAAAAGATACCAGGAACTTGCGAAAAAAATTGACCAAGACAAGCTTTATCCTATTGAAGAAGCTGTCAAACTTGCTAAAGAGACATCACTCTCTTCTTTTAAAGGAAGTATTGAAGTTCATATCAACCTTCTTGAAAAAATTCCAGCCATTCAGGTTGACCTTCCCCATGGAACAGGAAAAACTGTTCGTGTCGCAGTCTTTGCGTCAGGAGAAGCTGCAAAAGAGGCAAAAGACGCAGGAGCTGATATTGTCGGAGACAGTGATCTTGTTGAAAAAGTACAAAACGGGTTTACTGATTTTGATGTCGCGATTGCGGTTCCAGACATGATGCCCAAACTTGCCCGACTTGGAAAAGTGTTAGGACCAAAGGGACTCATGCCGAACCCAAAAACCGGTACCATCACCACACATATCAAAGAAGCTGTGAAACGGCTCACCTCAGGTCAGGTAACGGTCAAAACTGAGGCAAATCTGCCTCTTATTCATATGACGTTAGGGAGTACATCGTTTTCTGATAAACAACTCCAAGAAAATATGGAGACTCTCATCACGACAATAGGTCCAACCAAGATTAAGAAAACAGTTTTATCTGCCACCATGGGACCCGGAATTAAGGTCCTGGTCAAATAACATTTTCCACTGACTTTCGTCTGTGGCTTGAAAGCCTCTAGAGGAAAATGTTGCAACAGCTTCAATTCACCCCTGCAAAAATCTCAGGGTACTCTTGAAGCTTTTAGTAGCTTTATTTGACAATCAAAAGCAATCTGTGCTATAAGCACAGTATCCAAAGACAGTAGGTCCGAAAGCGGATAATTGGATTCATCCAGCCTACCGAGGAGACAAACGTAAGACTTCGTCTATTCCTCGGTACAGGCCGAGGATTTTTTATAACAGCGAATTGAACGCTGTTGCGACATCCTCCTTTAGAGGACGTCTAAAAAAAAGGAGCGTCTATGAAAACACAGCAAAAGAAAGACATTGTGAAAGGTCTTACTGAAAAAATGCTGAGGGCAAAATCAATTGTCTTTTCGGATTATCTCGGCCTGAAGGTTCTTCAGATGCAACAACTCCGCGAAAAACTCACGTTACTGGACGCTGAACTTTCTATTTCAAAGAACACTCTTATCAAGCGAGCAGTGAACGAAGCGAAACTCGAAAATGGTGAAAAGATCGATCCTGTATTACAGGGACCAACAGCCGTGCTTCTGTCGTATAAAGATGAAGTTGCCGCACTAAAACAGCTCGTCACATTCGCAAAAGAGAACGAACTCCCGAAAGTTAAGGGAGGGTATCTCGGAACAACACTTCTGACTGAAGAAGAGGTCAAAAATCTTTCAACTCTTCCCTCACGGGAAGTTCTTCTGGGAAAGTTCGTTGGAGGACTTTCTTCCCCACTCTACGGGCTAGTGAATGCTCTTTCATGGGAACCTAAAAGACTTGTGTGGACGTTACACAGAATTGCTCAAACGAAAAAGGCATAAAGAAAGGCGGTGAGACACAAATGGGCAAACTTACTAAAGATGACATCTTAAAAGCAGTCGAGGAAATGACTGTTATTGAACTTTCAGAGCTCGTGAAAGCACTGGAGGAAAAATTTGGCGTGACCGCGCAAGCTCCAGTCGTTGCTGCCGCTGCAGTACAGGGAGTATCGGCCGAAGAACCAAAAGAAGAACAGACAACCTTTAACGTTGTTCTCGCATCTAGTGGAGACAATAAGATTTCTGTGATTAAGGCAGTTCGAGAATTAGTTCAGACTCTTGGACTGAAGGAAGCAAAAGACTTGGTTGACGGTGCACCAAAAGAAGTGATGACAGGAGTCAACAAAGAGCAAGCAGCTGATGCTAAGAAAAAACTTGAGACAGCTGGCGCAAAAGTTGAACTTAAGTAAACAAACACCCATGTTACTACGTCAGAATACGTAGTACATTATACAAAAAAGGACAGACACTCTGTCCTTTTTTGTGACACTTTGTTCCCCTTTCTTGACACACATTGACCATTTGTGCTAGTCTTAATAATTGATTGATCTATTTTGTGTTACTTCTTATGCTGCCCGGAAAGGAGACTTTATGGCAATCGGCGATGGACTTCCCGATTTATTAACCGTTAAAGAAGTTGCCGAACTTCTTCGCGTTTCTCCCCTTACGATTAAACGCTGGGGCAAAAGAGGAAAACTCCCAGCAATTCGTATTAATTCCAGAGGAGATCGCAGATATAGGAAAGAAGCGGTGTTGTGGCTTCTGGGCATCCAGCCAGGAGAGAGAAAAACTACTTCTGCCGAAGAAAAGTAGCGGCGTCTGTAGGGTCCGCGATATTGACCGCAAGACCTGTCCCCAACTCAAATCCAGCCCGTATCACTGTACGCGGCATCACACGAAGATACCATTCAGATCCAGGATGGATGTAATAATTATAGGCAAGATCAGGAAATCTCTCATGTAACTTCTTAATAACTCCCTGTAATATCGGTGTAAGGTCATACAACTGTTCATCTGTTATCTGGTCAAAGACGTAGTCTCTTTTGGGTGCGATCCACACCTCAAATGGCCATTGAGAAAAATCCGGACAGTACACAGTAAAATGGGTATTCTCTTCAACGACATTTCTCACAGGCTCACGCGACAGTGTATCAAGTTTTATTTGTCGCGGAATAACGACGAGTTGAGAGTGGGGGTGAATCAAAGAAGCGCCTGCTTCTTTCCCATAATTACAAAAGAGTAAAACCTGTCCATCTTGTGCATAATGCTGATACCGTTCCCTGTACACTTTCAAAATGAGCTCTACCTGTTGCGTCGAGAGATCGGGGAGGTCTTTGGTATGGTCCGGAGAGTGAATAATCACCTCATGAACGTCGGTAATCGCAAACTTATTCGGCACAACACGAACGAGCCACCCAGGTTTATTCGGTTCTCCATCGCCCCATCGTAACGATTCCGGCGGAGTCAGGTCTTCATGGCCATAACAGAAAGGGCAAGCCGTCTTCTTTACCACAGGTTCTTCTTTTTCTTCATCGGGTCGCTGTGACCGAACAGGAGCTAAAACAATCCACCGATGCGTATGAATGTCAGGAACATAACGTGCCATATGATTTTCCCCCAACAAGAAATCTCTCGTTACCCACGATGCTTTTGTACTGCTTCCTCGTACAGTGTAGCATATTCTTTTGCCGATTTTTGCCACGAGAAGTCCTGTTGAATCGCGCTTTGCACTAATGATGGCCATTTCTTCTGGTTTCTATACCAAGAAAGTGCCTTATGGATTGCCCCTGTAAAACTCTGAGATGTCATCTCATCAAACACAACACCCGTAACGCCATCAACGACTGTATCAGCCAATCCTCCGGTTTTTCGTACGACAGGGACTGTTCCATACCGCATCGCAATAAGCTGACCCAACCCGCACGGTTCAAAACGGGAGGGCATCAAAAAGAAATCCGATCCTGCATAGATCTGTTGAGCAAGAGACGCATTAAACTGAAGCTCACAGGCAAACCGTTTCGGATGCTTGGCAGAAACCTCTTGAAGTTGCTGTTCGATTTCGACGTCTCCTACTCCCAAAATAACGACTTCTCCATCTTTTGCAAGTGTCGTCGCTCCCTCAATGACAAGGTCCAGGCCTTTTTGTTTTGCAAGACGCGTCACCATCCCGAAAATCGGGATGTCAGATATTTCATCTAAATCAAGTTTTTGCTGAAGCTTCTTTTTATTTAAGGCTTTCCCTTCTTTCCATGAAGAAACCGAGTATGTGTGGGCGATGTATTTATCCGTCTCTGGATTAAAAAAGCCTGTATCTATGCCGTTTAAAATTCCATAGAGATCCTTTTGTCGAAGTGAAATCTCGCGATGAATCCCTTCTCCGAACTCCGGAGTCATGATCTCTTTCGCGTATGTCGGCGAAACGGCGTTCACCACATCGGCGGTCAACACCCCCTGTAAAATAAAATCAACGTCCCCATCCCGAGTATCGAACAAAAGCTGCGGTGTCGCATTCGGCTCCACGTCCATCTCAGAAAGGACCGAAAGGTCAGCAATCCCCTGGTTCGCCAAGTTATGGATCGTAAAGACCGAGGCAATCCGTTCCAAATGGTCTTTCTTGGCATAGATACTCTGCAGAAGGTTTGGAATAAATGCCGTGTGGTAATCGTTACAATGCACCACGTCAATTTGAATAAGATGGGAAAGCATCATCTCTACGACGGCCTTCGAAAAAAATGCAAATCGCTTGATTTCTGTTACATCCTGGGCGACTGCGTTTGCAGAAAAATACACCTGACCGCCGCCGAAGAATTCTCGGTTTTCCAGAAGGTACACCGGAACGTTTGAATCAGGAAGAAGGGTTCGAAAAACGTGTACTTCGTGTTTCTCGTCATGAAACTCAACAAAAAATTTCCCAATGACGGCTGACTTGTATTTTTCTCTGTCTATCACATCGTAGAACGGGATACAGACGGAAACATCAATTCCCTCTTTTTCCAACGCCTTAGGAAGAGCGCCTACGACATCACCTAAACCTCCGACTTTGACAAGGGGTGCACATTCAGAACCAACAAGTAGCACCTTCATACTATTACCTCTTTTTTATCGTAGCGTACTTAAGATCTCTTTGGCAACCGATCTTTTGTTAGGTGCCAATTTTTTCGCGTTGCCCCTGAAGTTCTTTGATGCGATTCCGGAATTGGGCGGCGCGTTCGTATTCCTTATACTTTGCTGCAGCAAGCATCTGGGTTGTGAGGCTTTGAATCATCTTATCAAATTCTTGCTTCGCCATTCTGGGTACATTCTGGTCAATTCGTTGTCTGATCTCCTCATCTTCCTTTTTTGCCATCCTATCAACAATCCCCTCCCGCTGCCAGTCAAATGCAGTTGAGAGTATGCGGAAGTACAGGTCCTTTGCCCTCTGCTTCGTTTCCTCAGTAACCCCTGGAACAGCAAAAATCGCATTCAAGAAATCCTTTGCACCAGCCTCTATATATTCAATGCTCCACCACGGTTTTGCACCGGCCCACCAATACTGGTCAGAGTGAAGCGAGCGATCAAGAAGTTCCCGGGCGCGCTGATATCCCTCATTCGTGTGATCACTTTGTTTCATCGCAGAAAGGGCAAGATCGTTCAGCTCCCATTGCATTGTATGGATCGGGTTATCCGGATCAAACCATCTGGAGAAAGGAGCATTCCGCTCGAGATCTTTCTCCATCAGTGCCCAGGTCGAGGGAAGTGGCTCGATTTCAACTTCATTCGGAAAAAGCCTCGGTAACTCAGAAATCGTCACGGAACGGAATCTTTTTGACCGGTACAGATCAAACAAAAGCTCTTCTAGTCCAAGTCTGTGGTGCCCAAATGTTTCACCGTCCATCGCAGTCAGAAGATATCTTTCATCATTGATTCTTTTTCCCAGCTCAGCAATCAGCATGTTCCCAGTCCCGATTTGTGCTGAAAGGATCTTAAAACTTATTTCCCTCTCCCGAAAGAAAATACGAAGGGGAAGACCCTTGACCCGATACACCTTAGAGTAATCAATTGATCCTACATTCCTGTTGAAAGAAAGTTCATCAGCAACAATCCACTCAAACCCAAGCTTGGAGACAACTTCAGCAACACTCCTTGAAAACGCCATCTCCGGAGGAAAAAATCCTCTCGGTTGGAATACGTCGCCGAATACCTTTCGATTCGTCTCAATATTCAGCTTCACCTGACGGATAATCTCTTCTTCTGGAAGTCGCGGAAGAAGAGGATGGTATTTTGCACTTCCGGTGAACTCTATCTGGCCTTTTTCTGCAAGCTCCCGAATTGTTGCAATCACATCATCATAGCCGTATTTCACCAATAGCTCAGTCAAGGCTGCAGAAATATTTAATGTGACCTTTGCTGACGGAATCTTTTTTAGACCCGCAAACACCTTCCGATAACTTTCTTTTACCACTTTTTCAAGAATCTCCGGTTTTTGCGTCGGCGGTTGGTAAATATGTAAAAAATTAACCCAGATCATGAATCGCTCCTATCTCTTCCCGTTCGATGATATTCTCTCCGTGCAGTTTCTTCCCGAGTTCAATAATACTCTGATAGAGCATGATTGCTTCATTTTTCTCCCTTTTATCAGCAACAGGCGCACCCACAACAACATCTCTGAGCATCGTTGCACCTTTTTCTACCATTCCGGGATGCCAACAGGGATTCGCCGAAGCCCACCAAAATTGATCGGATTGAACCGCTTTATCAAGAAGCACACGTGCCTTTTGATACCCTTTCTGTTTTACGTCTGATCGTTTGACGACATCAACTGCCATCTCGGTCAATTTCCATTGTTTCTGATGCAACGGATTATTGGGATTATCCCACCGAGGATAAATGCGCCCCTTCTTTCGGTCTTCAAGGAGTGTTGACCAAGTTGATTTTATCGGCGAGACGTATTCTGTATCCCGAAAATGCTCGAAAAGTTGAGAAATCGTAACAGACGGAAAAGAAGCATGATCAAGGATAGCCTCAAGGAGCGGAAGCTGTTCAGGACGATGATGACCGAATGTTTCTCCATCCATTGCCGTAATGACATATTCATTCGACTTTCTTCCTTCTTTCAGAAGTTCATCCTCTATTTCTTCAAGCCTATGCAGTTGCGAAAAGGCAATTTGCAAACTTAACCGTCGATCCCGAAAAAACACGAAAAGATCGTTTGTATCAATCCGAAACAATCTGTCATGAGGTCTCTCTCCGTCAAGCGGATAGGACGACCCGTCAAGAATCATCCACTCAAAACCCATCTCTTTTACCACCTCTCCGACAGACTGGGAATAGGCCATTTCGGGAGAGAAAAAACCTTTCGGACGATACACGTCCCCAAAATACTTTGAATTTGTTTCTGTATTCAACGTCATCTGGCGTCGTATCTCTGATTTCGGGAGTTTTGGAAGGAGCGGATGATATTTTGCGGTTCCAGTAAATTCAATCTGTCCCCGTTTCGCGAGGACTTTAAGCTTTTCAATCACATCTTGATGATGATGATTGATGAGAAGCTCAGTGAGAGCCCCATTCACATTCAGTGTGATCTTCGCGTGGGGTCGTTCCTCCAATAGTCGAACGAGCCTGCGGTACGAATTCTGTGTAATCGTCGCAAGCACGTCGGGAAACTGGGTTGATGGTTGATAAATATGTAAGAAGTGAGCCCAAAACATACAGAAAAGTTCGTCCTTTCCTTATTCTAACCCCTCATTCCTTTAAAAATCTTCGTCAGGTTTATATCCCAAATGGCTTTTGGCAAGTTTTCGTTGTGTTTTCAGTTCAATTGCCCGGAAGTAGAGATCGACATATTTCCGCGCTGATTCATCCCAAGAAAAGTCTTTCTTCATGGCGTTTCTGATCAATTCAGACCATCTCTTTTTATCTTTATATGCCTCAAGTGCCCGGATAAGTGTTGCGAAAAACACCCACCGATCGAATTTCTTAAATGAAAATCCGTTTTCATTATCATCAATGGTGTCCGCAAGACCACCTGTTGCTCGGACTACCGGAATACACCCGTATCGCATCGCCTCCATCTGGACCATGCCGCACGGTTCAAACTTCGAAGGAAGAAGAATCATGTCCGCACCGGAAAAAATATGTCGTGGCAATTCGAAGTTCGGAGTGAGATTGGTTGAGACTTTATTCGAATATCGTTTCTGCAAATCATCAAAGAACCCGCGGTACTTATTGTCGCCCCCTCCGTTCACAATCAACTGCACGTTATACTCAGACAAAAGCGGATCGGCAACTTCGATGAGAAGGTCAAGCCCCTTTTGTTCATCAAGCCTACCTGAAATCGCAAGAACCGGAATGTCAACATCATTCGGCAGATTAAATTCATTCTGAAGAAACAACTTATTCTTCTTTCTCATTTCAAGAGAGCGAGCATCATAATTGTAACGGACGATTTTATCTGTTGACGGATCGAATTCGTTATAATCAATCCCGTTCAGAACCCCGAAAAGTTTCGTCCTCACCTCCCTCAAAAGCTCGTCTAACTTTTCTCCGTAATCAAGTGTCAAAATTTCTTTTGCATAGGTCTCTGACACCGTGTTGATGACATCGGCGTACATAATGCCCCGTCTCATTGAATTAATTTTGTGGAGTCTTGGAGAAAAAAATGACGGTATTCTGCTTTTTCCGTCATCAGAGTCAAGATCGGATACAAAGCGGTGGTCGAAGTTTCCCTGAAAGTACAGATTATGAATCGTATAGACCGTTGCAACAAGTTCCGCAATCGGTTCTTTCCGGTATATCGTTTTCAGGTACTGAGGAATTAAGCCTGTTTGCCAATCATTGCTGTGAATAATATCAGGCTTCCAATCGGAATGTTTCATGAACTCAACGACACCACGATTCAGAAGTGCCCAGCGGAGAGGATCATCGACATAACCGTATTCATTCGCGCGTTTCTCATAATATTCCATGTTTTCCAAAAAATACGCCCGTGGACCGTCAGGAAGTTTATGAGTCTTCACATTGCAAATAAGAGACTTTGTTTCTGTGCTGCTTGTGGGAATTTCCAATCCTTCATACACCATCTCCATCGGATATTTCTCGAGGTCGATTTTTCCATATTTCGGAATCATCACTCTGATATCGTGTCCGAGCTGCATTAAAGCCCGTGGAAGAAAAAACGTCACTCGTCCCAAGCCTCCGACAGTCGAATACGGAGAGAGTTCAGAGGCGACGAAAAGAACCCTGAGGGTTTTTCTTGGAGGCTTAACCGGCATCAACAACCCCTCCATCACCTGTGTAAATTTGGGGCGCGTCATAGGATAATCTTCTTTCTCGCTTACTTTATTATATCATAGAAAAACCGCACGATCGAGTTCACATCTCCCACGTATCAGAAGGTGTCATACTATATAGTAATAGTGCTTCTTTTCGTTACTTTGAAGCTAGAAAAGAGATAAACGTTCTTCTTAGCCAAAAAACCGAAACCAAGGCAACAAATCGAAGAAGGCGAAGTTGTCGCTTCCACCTCCAGGGTTCCTGCACTAACCTCCACAACCATTCAAAACCCAACTTCCGTAGGACAACTGGCGCTCGAGATACTTTCCCGCTGATCATATCAAACGCTCCGCCTACTCCTATCGTCACTTTTGCCGGAATTTCCCGCAGATTTTGATAGATCCACTTTTCTTGTCTCGGGGCTCCGAAGGCGATAAATAAGACGTCAGGTTTGCTTTCGGAAAGAGAGGTAAGAAGGTAGTTTTTTTCTTCGTTTGTCAGGTGCCCTATATCATTTGGACCAGGAAGAAAAGTACCAGAGAGTTTACTATATGTACCGATTAAGCACTCATATGTTTTCTCTGCTACGTTTCCTCTCCCACCAAAAAACATGACCCTTAGGCCATTTTCTTCGCAGTACTTGCAGACACCTTCAACCAAGTCCACGCCAGCAACTCTTTCCTTCATTTCATATCCCATAAGTCTTGCTGCAAGGACAATGCCAACTCCGTCAGGAATCGCCAGGTCTGCCTTGTTGAGGATGAAGCGAAAGTCTTTGTCGCTACGTGCCGTCACCAGGAATTCAGGGTTCGGTGTCACTACCATATATTTCCTTGAAGACCGATCACTCAAAAACCGCGCAATCATCGCAAGTGATTCCTGCAGTGTTACCGCATCAATATACACACCTAAGATGTCACATCGTGTTCTCATACACCCTCTCAAGAACCGTAAGCGTTTCTTTTGCGGCCTTTTCCCAACTGAATGTACCAGCCTGTTTCAGTCCCTTCCGGATAAGTTCGTCACGAAGCATTGTATTTGAGAGAACTCTTCGTATGGCGCCTTCTATCTCCTCTATACTCGTCGGCTCAACGTAGACACAGGCGTCGCCGCCAACTTCCGGAAGAGATGAGGTGGATGACGTCACCACAGGTAATCCGCAGGCAAAAGCTTCAACGACAGGAAGGCCGAACCCCTCGAAAAGAGACGGAAACACAAGAAGTTCTGCTCCGTTATATAAAGCCACAAGGTCTTCTTCTTTGACATGGCCCAGAAATTTCACCCGATCTGAAAGTCCAAGCTGTGTTGGAAGCGCATACACGTCGTCAGAGAGCCAACCTTTCTTCCCGACAAGACACAAAGAAAGCGATGGGTAGTCTGAGGCAAGTTTGGAAAAAGCCTGTATTAATCGCATCACGTTTTTTCTCGGTTGTATGGTTCCAACAAACAAAAGGAAAGGTGGAGTTACCTTGAGTTTCTTAAGATCATTCTCCACCATGCTTTTTCCCAAATGCTTAAAATAGTCTTTTCTATATCCTTCATATACTACACTAATCTTATTGGCATCACAGTGCATCTTAGTGATAAGGTC
>DATEUZ010000012.1:0-3945 GCA_035282885.1 Patescibacteria group bacterium
AAGTCAGGAGGAATAGAAGTCATATCGACAGGATCAATCGCTTTGGATCTTGCGCTCGGTGTCGGTGGTGTTCCGAAAGGGCGGATAGTAGAAGTCTATGGGCCGGAAGCCTCGGGAAAGACCACAGTTGCTTTACACATCATTGCAGAGGCTCAAAAGATGGGAGGGACAGCAGCGTTCATCGATGCTGAGCATGCACTTGATCCTCTTCGTGCAGCCTCAATAGGAGTCAACTTAGATGATCTTCTCATTTCTCAGCCTGATACCGGTGAGCAGGCTCTTGAGATTGTGGAGACACTGGTCCGTTCGGGAGGAGTTGATGTCGTTGTTATTGATTCCGTTGCCGCACTTGTTCCGCGGGTTGAAATTGAAGGAGAGATGGGAGATGCGATGGTCGGAGTGCAAGCGCGTCTTATGTCCCAGGCATTACGAAAACTGACCGGAGCCATTTCCAAATCGAAGGCGATTGTTATTTTTACCAACCAACTCAGAGAAAAAATCGGTATTATGTTCGGTAATCCGGAAACAACGACCGGTGGAAGAGCGTTGAAATTTTATTCGTCAGTCCGTCTTGATACACGAAAGATCGATAACATCACGGATGGCGATAAAGTGATCGGAAGCAGACACAGGATAAAGGTCGTCAAAAATAAAGTAGCCCCTCCGTTCCGTGTCGCTGAAGTTGACGTCATGAATGATGTCGGTATTTCGAAAGAAGCAGGACTTCTTGATGTAGGCGTAGAACTTGGTTTGATCGCAAAAAGCGGATCATTTTTTAAGATGGGAGAGAAAGTCCTCGGACAAGGAAGGGAAGCTGTCAAAGCATTTTTTCGGGAAAACCCGAAAGAAGCAAAACTCCTTGAAGAAAAGATACGGAAAACTGCGAATGAACAGGTGATGCCGGTTTCGGTTGCGGTCGGAAGTGAAAGCGAATAACAGAAGATGTCCGTTATTACCTCCCTGACGCTCCAGAAAAAACGGAAAGACAGATGGAATCTCGAAGTTGACGGAGAATTTCTGACCGGGCTGTACGCCGATGAGATCGGCAAATTTGACCTCTACAAGGGTAAAGAGATTTCCCAAAAAGAAGTCGAGGAAATAGTCGCTTCTTCTGAGCTTGGACTTCTTTTTGATAAAACGCTCAGATTCTTATCGTTTCGTCCGCGCTCTGTCCGGGAAATACGTACCTACCTCAAGAAAAAGGATGTTCACGAAGACCTGCAGGACCTTGTGATTAATAGGTTACAAGAGAAGAAGTATCTCGATGATGTTTCATTTGCAAAGTGGTGGATTGAACAGAGGAGCCAGTTCCGTCCGAAAGGAAAACGGGTATTGACTGCTGAACTCCGTCAAAAGAAAGTGGCACCTGATGATATTGAAGAAGCATTCGCGCAGGCAACGCAACCGTCAGAAGAAGACCTTTGTCTCCAGGTAGCCGAAAATAAAAAGACGCGTCTAACGTCCTATCCGAGAGAAGTTGCCAGGAAGAAGCTTTTTTCAGCGCTTCTTCGAAGGGGTTTTTCGTATGACAGCGTAAAAGATGTGATTGACAAGGTATATGGGAATGAATAAAATAAACCAGCAAATTATGATTCACTATAAAGGATTATCTACCAATGGAATATCTGATTGTTGCGTTAGTCTCCATTCTCGTGGGTGGGGCGGGGTATTACGCCTATACAAACGTCTATAAAAAATCCTCTCAAACCAAAAAACCAGTAGAGCCTCAGCGTCCTTCTGATGAAGAGGAAGTAAGTACCCGAACGAAAGCGAAAGAAATCCTCTTAGAAGCGAAGGATGAAGCGTTTCGTGTAAAGAAAGAAGCCGAGGAAGAAGCGGCTCAAGTACGGAAACGCTCCTTCGAACTCGAACAAAGACTCGTTTCAAAAGAAGAATCAATAGAGAAAAAACTGACCGCGTTTGAGGATAAGGAGCAACACCTCCGCACACAGCAAGACGAGATACAAAAGAAACTCGCTGAGGTTGAGAAGGTCAAGCAGGAACAACTTGATAAGTTAGAGCGGGTCGCACAACTGACAAAAGACGAAGCAAAGGCTTTCTTACTTGAAGCCACAGAATTACGGTTAAAGGATGAAGTCGCTCGAAGGATACGGGAAGCAGAAGCTGAAGTAAAGGAAACGTCCGATAAAAAGGCAAGGGAACTCATTGTTGACGCGATGTTTCATGGAGCGACGGACTATGTGGCAGAGTACACGGTTTCAGTTGTCAAACTTCCAGACGAAGAAATGAAAGGCCGTATCATCGGAAAAGAAGGTCGGAATATCAAGACCTTCGAACAATTGACGGGTGTTGATTTCGATGTTGACGAGACCCCGGGAGAAATCCGTTTATCGTGTTTTGATCCGGTTCGAAGAGAGATCGCTCGGGTTGCACTCGAAAAATTGATGAAAGACGGTCGGATCCATCCGGCACGTATTGAGGAGGTTGTGAGACGGACACAGGACGAAATAGAGCGAATTGTTCATCAGGAAGGTGAGAAACTGTGTCATAAGCTCGGGATTTACAATTTACCTCCTGAGCTTGTCGATTACATTGGTAAGTTTAAATACCGCTTCTCGTACGGACAAAACCTCATTGCCCATACTCTAGAAGAGACAAAAATCGGTGTCAAACTTGCGTATGAGCTGGGGGCTGATCCCCAGATTGTCAAATTGGGATGTCTTCTTCACGACATCGGAAAAGTAGTTGCCGATGAGGAAGGAACCCACGTCGAACTCGGCGTCGAGCTTTTGAAGAAATTTAAACTTCCACCAGAGGTGGTTGACACGGTTGCCGAACATCATGAGGATAAACCGTTCTCCCGTGTGGAGTCGGTGATTGTGTATATCGCAGATGCAATCTCAGGATCACGACCTGGAGCACGGTATGAAGCCTACGATGAATATATCAAACGCGTGACGAGTATTGAAGAAATCTCAAAATCATTCCCGGGTGTATCAGACGCTTTTGCAGTATCCGCTGGACGTGAAGTCCGAGTGATTGTGTTCCCTGACAAAATAGATGATGCGGGAACAACCAAATTAGCCCATGATATTGCAGAAAAGATACATAATGATGTAACATATCCTGGATCTGTCAAGGTGACGGTCTTACGCGAAACTCGTGCTACCGAAGTAGCAAAATAAACACTCCCATACATCTGCCTGCATTTAAGATCGTTTAAAAAGTGGTGAATGTTTTTCAACCTGAAAGGAGGTGAATGGCATGACCAAGAGACAACTTATTGATAAACTTGCCAAAAAGGTTCATCTCACCAAGAAAGCTTCAGAAGAAGCTGTGAACGGAGTATTTGAGGAAATTTCAACGAGCCTTTCCAAAGGTGATAAAGTTGTTATTACCGGTTTTGGCACTTTTCAGATTCGACATCGAGCTGCTCGAAGGGCACGAAATCCTCAGACAGGAGCTCCTATTCAAATCCCAGCGAAGAAAACTCCTGGATTCACTGCGGGAAAAGCGCTCAAGCGCTCAGTTGAATAACAGATAGAAAGTTACAGATGATCAAAGAGGGGTATCGACAGATGTCCCCTCTTTGAGTAGTGAAGGGACGCTTTTAACATACTATTCATTTATGAATGTCATTGAAGTTTCTTCTCTCTCGAAATACTTTTATGTCTACAAGAAAAATCTAGGATTTCGGAGTTCTCTCAAAAGCCCTTTCCGATGATAGGAGTTTCTTTAGCTCTGGGAATGATCTTTCTTTTCGGGAGTTTGTCTTTTTGGAAATTTGCAGTGATGAGGTATACGAGCGCATCAAGCTGATTGAAGCGACTCTTCCTGTTTTCGAAGATACGCTCGCCTTGATTTTTCTTTTTCCGTCTGCGGCCACAACTCGTCAAACGTCGTTTTGGGGAAACTTCCTTGCCTTTTCTTCAGTCGAATACCTTCTACTTTATCCTGTAGTATGGCTTTCTTCATCTGATTCTC
>DATEUZ010000013.1:0-7794 GCA_035282885.1 Patescibacteria group bacterium
ATTTATGATATAAGGACGCTTCTTGAGGTTTTTGATGACAGAAGCGTCAATAAAAAGATCGCCAATCGGAACTCTTCTCGCAACACTTCCGCTCACGCACTCTCTTCAAACGTGGTTTGAAGAAAACACGGCTCCGGTTTATAGTGGTCACGGTTTCAAAGGGAAAGATCGGTTTTCGTCATCTGTCCGGGAACAGATGGTGAGGAAACTCACAAGTAAGAGGCTCACTGGTGAGCATACGCTTATTCCTCAGGTTTCAACGCTTTCTGATCCTCTGTTTTTTTGGGAAGAAAAGCTTGAGATTGAAGGGCTTAACGCCCCAGCTGTTGCGTTTTTGTGGAAAAAACCGCATCAAAAACACGGAGAAGTCCTTATACGAACTGCGGTCGCCATTGACAAGATAAAAGTGGAGTGGGTCGAATCAGATCCTACGGTTTCTTTTACCTTTGATCTTTCGGAGCTTATTAGATGGTACCAGAAGATTCAACTCTTGCAGACAAATATTGTCTTTAACAGAGAACAGTCTGCACAGCTCTATACGGATCTCACCGGAAAAATATTTGTAAATCCACAAAAGGCACTTCTCGACTTGGTTATTCAGGAGAAACAGACCCACACGTTTTTGAAAGACAAATTTTTACACGGGATTACCCTGAAGGTACCAAAAAGACTGAAAAAAGAAGAAGACATCTTGAATCGGTTGACAGAAAGCCTATAGAGTCATACAATTCCCTTCAAGATGGCAAAGGTCGATAAATCCCCAGACACAGCCACTACTGCCTACATGGAATTAATCCGGACTGGAAAGAAAGAATTCGGGAAAAGGACTTTCTCCTTCTGGGAAAGCCGATTATCTCCCAAAAAAGAGTATGAGTCAAAAGAGCGTTTCCTTGCAGAACAACCCTCAAAGAAAGAATTTGATTTTTTCCGGCAAGTAGTAGGCCATAAACTCGGCGTTCTTCATGAAGAAGAATCCGTCAAAGGCTGGGAAAAGCTGAAAGCAACACTTGGTTGGAAAATCGAGGGAAAGGACTTCCTTGCCCACGTGATGGCTGAGGAGACGCATTTTTTACCAAGGATAACGATTTTTCATTACACGGATGAAAGAAGCCTTAAGGAAGCTCAGGAGCTTCTTCTTCGTCGGGATCTTATCTGGAGTTTTCCGCGTCAAGATGAGCCTCCCTATGAGCAGTATCCGTACAAAGTTACTCATCGTACCTGGGACCAGTTTGAAGTTTTCCTGATTGAACAGACTGGAGACGAAGAAAAACCAGCATTTGACCTTATGTGGCATTATCTGTATGAAGAGCGATTACCGACCCTTTCCGAGTGGAAAGGACAAAAAACTGGTTTTCAAATGCATAGGATGACAGCACATCATACTGATAACGAAATGTACTCCCGTAGCCTCGAGGAATTGACGAAGAAATTCGCTGGCGATTATCGAGTGACGGAAATATATGATCGCCGGGGTTTTCCCTACGGATTTGAAGACATCACAAAAGAGGCAACCGCATCGAGTAATAATGTATCTCTCACAAGATGGGATCTTAGAATTATCTAACCTGTTGCATTTCTAACCAAGAAAAGAAAGAATAGCGTGGGTTACTTCAACTGGTGCTTCTAGAAAGACGAAGAATCCGGCGTCTTTCATAAGAAGCAACCGAGAATGCTTCAATTTTTTATGCATGGAGTACACCGTGGAAGAAGATGCAGGATCATCTTTTCCCCAAAGAAGAAGCGTCGGTTGGACAGTTTTCTGTATGAGTGTAGATAGAAATTTTTTTGTGATGAACTTTTGACTATCACTTAAATTGTCCTTTACTTTCTTTTGAGTCTTCCTGGAATGGTTATCCATAGAGGAATTTGGTTGAATGAGGGGACGGATGAAGGGTTCGGTTCGTACACTGGTTGGATTCATGAGAATAACTTTGGACACCCTCGTGGGAAGGGTTCCCGCAAGAGATAATGCCAGATATGCCCCTGTCCCGTGTCCGACAAGGCTACACTCGGATATCTGGATGGCATCAAGAAACAGACGAAGGAACTCGGTGTAGGCCATTAATGTAAAAGGAGTTTCTGGCTTCTGCGTTCCACCGCAGCCGGGAAGATCAACCCGTATGAGCTTCACATGTTGGACAAAAAGGTCCATAAGCGGGGAAAAGATAGAGCTGTCAGTCTGCTCGTCATGAAGAAATAAAAGTGGGGAGCCTAACCCGTCAACAAAATATTGCGTTTGGAGGTTCAAAACGGAGATCGTCATAGCTTCATTATATCAGAAGCCAAGGACACCGTGGGCCTTAGCCCGTAAGGGTTTTTACTTGCTGGGTTAGGAGTCCTTTAGTATAATTGGAGCCGTATGAGAGAGAGGATTAAAAGGCATCAGGTCTCTTTTCAGAATGCGTTTACTGGTCTTTGGTATGCGTTGACAACCCAACCGAATTTTATCATCCACTTCGTAGCGGCGGCTTTTGTATTATTGCTTGCGTACTTTGTACATTTGTCATCGATAGAAGTCGTTCTTTTGGTCTTTGCAATCCTTTTCGTCTTCTGCGCGGAATTTATAAACACAGCTCTTGAAAGCATGGTTGATTTGATTACGACTGAGTGGAGGCAGGAGGCGAAAGTAGCCAAGGATGTTAGTGCAGCAATGGTCCTTATAACAGCCTTCGGGGCAGTTCTTATCGGAATCCTCATCTTCGGGAGCCATTTATGAACCTTGCGATCATTCCATTGGGGATGCTTCTTTTATCTTTTTTTGTGACCTCGATCCTTATCATTCCGTTTATTGATCTTTTGTATCGCATTAAATTCCGACGCCAGAAACAGCATACAAAAGATATTTTCGAGAAGAGAACACCCATTTTTGATAAGCTACATGGCTGGAAAGTAGGAACTCCTGTGGGAGGAGGACTCCTCGTTATTTGTGTTGTGACCTTTATGGCCCTTTGGGCGTATGGACTTCTTGGAATACGTGCTGATGTCTGGAAACTTGGACTCCTCCTGTTTACGTTCCTTTCATTCGGGGCTCTCGGGCTCCTTGATGATGCCCGTAAGTTCTTTTTCGCAAAAACAACACAGTTCTGGGGGCTTCGTTTTCGTCACAAGATGCTCATTCAACTCATCTTAAGTGCCATCATTGCGTTATGGCTGTATGGAAAACTTGGGTATGACTTTATCAATATCCAGTGGATAGGGCCAGTTTCTATTGGAATTTTCTTTATTCCTTTTGTGATGTTTGTGGTTGTTGCTTTTGCGAATGCCTTCAATATTACTGACGGTTTAGACGGACTTTCGACTGGAGTGCTGGTTATCTGTTTGTTTGCATTTTGGGTACTCGCCCTCGGCGTTTTCCGTGACGACCCGACCCTTGCTGTCTTTATAGGTATTTGGGTGGGTTCCCTTATGGCATTTTTGTATTTTAATGTGTACCCCGCACGTATCTGGTTGGGGGATGTCGGCGCGTTGTCATTCGGTGCCACCCTTGCGGTGGTCGGTTTGTTGTCAGGGAAAATAGTTGCTCTTCCGATTATTGGAGGCGTGTTTGTGGTTGAAGTTGCCTCATCATTATTACAGCTCCTCTGGAAACGGTATGCTGGGAAAAAGCTTTTCCCTGTCGCACCGCTTCATTTGCTCCTTCAACACAAAAATTGGGAAGAGCCAAAGATAGTCATGAGAATGTGGCTAGCTGGAATTATGTTTGCAATTCTTGGGTTATGGCTAGGACTCATGCAATAATTCTTACAACGGTCGATACGTGGTAAAAAACAAATCGCAATGACTCCATTTCAACGGTTCAAAAAAGAGTACTCAGGAAAGCATGTCCTTATTATGGGACTTGGATTGCAGGGAAGAGGCGTTCAAGATGCAGAATTTTTTGCATCCATTGGGGCAGAGGTGACCGTTACGGATCTGAAAAACGAAGACCAGCTTGCTCCGTCCCTCAGAAAACTTCAATCGTACAATATCCGGTATGTCTTGGGCAAACATGAGGAAGAAGATTTTAGAGGCCATGATATGGTTCTTCGGAACGCTGATGTTCCAAGGGAGTCACCGTATCTTGCCATAGCACGAAAGGCACATATCCCGATCGAAATGGATGAAGCATTATTTGCTTCTTTTGTGACACCTAAGAAGCTCATCGGGATTACGGGGACTAGGGGAAAAACAACGACAACAATGCTTATTTACTCAGTCCTTTCTTCATTTTTCCCTCATGTTCTCTTGGGAGGAAATATCAAAGGAGTCGCCACCTTACCCCTCCTTCCTCACGTAAAGGAGGATTCGAGGATCGTTTTAGAACTTTCTTCGTGGCAACTTCAAGGGTTTGCCTGGCGTGGAATCAGTCCCCATGTTGCGGTTTGGACGAATATCTATGAAGATCATTTAAATAGATACAAAGACATGAATGCCTATATCCAGGATAAGAAAGCGATTTATCAGTCTCAACAACAAAAGGATATGCTGGTGCTCAGTAAAAAAGATCCGATTGTGTCCAATTTTTTTGATGAAGCAAAAGGAAAGGTATTTTTCTTTGAATCCGATGACGTCCCGACTTCTTGGAACCTTCGCGTAAAAGGAATTCATAACAAGGAGAATATTGCTGCTGCAATGAGGGTCGGACGACTTTTTCGCATTCCTCTCTCAAAGATGAGGACTGTCATAGAGTCGTTCAAAGGAGTGGAGGAGCGACTAGAGGAGATCGCCTCAATACATGGAATTATTTTTGTCGATGATACAACAAGTACAACTCCTATTGCAGGGTTGAAAGCGCTTGAAGCATATGAAGATGTACCAATCATTCTCCTGGCTGGAGGTGCTTCAAAAGACCTTAACCTTTCTCCTTTCGCCCAAAAAATAGCGACACAGGTCAAGGCAGTTTTCCTTCTTTCGGGGACAGCAACGAAGGGCCTTGAGCAGGATATTATTCGATACGGAGGCCAAAAGAAAATATATGGAATTTTTGACCGGTTTGAACAAGCTGTACGGAAAGCGTACTCCGTCGCGAAGAAAGGAGATGTGATACTTCTTTCACCCGGATGTGCCTCGTTCGGTCTCTTTCAGAACGAATTTGATAGAGGAGAACAGTTTCAACAGATTGTGGAGAACATAGCAGATGAGGAAAAGAAAAGTAATCGCTAAAGGGACGTTTCCTGACTTCCTGTTCCTTGCGTCAACCATCGGAGTAACGATAATCGGTCTCGTGATGGTGTATAACGCCTCGCTTGCTCATGCTCAGGCAGAGTTTGGAGATCCCTATCATTTTTTAACCAAACAAATCTCATGGGCGATCGTTGGAGTTTTTCTTCTTCTTCTCGCGAGTTTTATTCCGTATCCGTTCTGGAAAAAAATGTCTGTGCCGATTTTTGCTTGTGCGCTACTCCTTCTTCTTCTTGTCTTTATTCCCGGTATCGGAACAAAAGTGAAAGGTGCATATCGATGGATAGACCTTGGAGTCCTTACTGTTCAGCCGAGTGATTTTGTCAAATTTGGAATGATTCTGTATCTCGCATCGTTTTTATCGAAAAGGAAACAACGTTCTGCGTTCCTTCCTTTTTTGGGTATAGTCGGACTTGTTTCGCTCCTCGTGCTTCTTGAACCGGATTTCGGAACAACGGTTGTCATTATCATGATTGCCATCGCCATGTATTTTATCTCCGGGGCACCGATCTCTCAATTTTTTCTCCTGACGCCTGGAGTTTTTCTTTTTGGGATTTTTTTCATTCTCTCTTCTTCCTATCGACTCGCACGAGTGAAGACATATATCTCTACCCTACTTGATCCAAATAAGGCAACCGACCCTTTGGGTGCCTCATATCATATTAGACAGGTTTTGATAGCACTCGGAAGCGGTGGACTTATGGGGGTGGGACTGGGTCGGTCAAGACAAAAGTATGAATATATACCTGAAGTAACGACCGACTCGATTTTCGCAATTATCGGAGAGGAGATTGGATTTATAGGGGCAATGCTCCTTATCATGCTTTTTCTCTTTATTATTCTTCGCGCGCTTCACATTGCCCAGCATGCTCCGGATGATTTTTCGAGGCTATGTGCGTACGGGATAGCCTTTTGGATTGCGTCTCAAATTCTTCTTAATCTTGCTGCCATGGTCGCTCTTGTCCCGCTGACCGGTGTGACATTACCATTTATTTCATATGGAGGATCGTCTCTTATATCAATTCTAACTGGTTGCGGTATTTTGCTTCAGATTAGTCGATACCAAAAGAGGGAGAGATCATGAAATTCGTCGTGACTGGTGGACATATGACTCCGGCTGTTGCGGTTCTCGAGGAACTGTTTAAAAAGGAAAGAGAAACGAAGGAGTCTGTGCGAATCTTGTATGTTGGAAGAAAATACGCGATGGAAGGAGATAGGTCAAATCCCTCGGTGGAATATCAGTATATTCCAAGGTTAGGTGTTTCTTTTGCGTCTCTTGTGACAGGTCGAGTGCAAAGAGTCTTTACCCGGTATACGATCCCGTCTTTATTAAAAATTCCCATAGGTTTTTTTCATGCTCTTTTCATTCTTCTTCGATTTCGACCGGACGCCATTCTTTCGTTCGGAGGATATATCGCTGTTCCTGTCGTGGTTACCGGTTGGCTCTTAGGAATTCCGATTGTTACTCATGAGCAGACACTGACGTTCGGTCGTGCAAATAAAGTCATCGAAGTCTTTGCAAAGAAAATCGCTGTTTCCTGGAAAGACTCTCTGACACGGTTCTCGCCTTCGAAAGCTGTTCTTACTGGGAATCCTGTTCGCCAGTCTCTTTTTGAAACAAGGTCAAGGAAGCTTGTGACCTCTTTGTCCCAAGAACATCTTCCGCTCCTTTATATTACAGGAGGGAATCAGGGCTCTCACGCGCTGAACGAAGTCACAGAAGAGGCGCTTCCATTCCTTGTCTCATCGTTTCGTATCATTCATCAGACCGGTTCATTTTCAGATAAGAAAGACTTCAAACGTCTTCAGAAAGAAAGGGAGAGGTTACCAGAGCATGAGCAGAAACGGTACCTGATTATTGAATTTGTGGATGATGAAGAAATTGGGAGCGTGTATAAGGAATGCGATCTTGTTGTCTGTCGGTCAGGTGCAAATACAGTCACGGAGCTAGCTGTGTTAGGGAAACCCGCAATTTGTATACCATTACCTTTTTCTTTTCAGAAAGAGCAGGAAAAAAACGCAGCATTTCTTGTTCAACAGAAAGCTGCGGTTCTCCTTCATCAGAAAGACTTGAAGAAAGACACGTTTTTAGAGAAACTATGGTATATACGTGATCATCTTACTGAGTACACAAAAAATGCTCGAGCACTCTCGAAGACGGTAGAACGACATGCAGCAACAAAAATCGTCTCTCTCCTCTATTCGGTGGTCGAGGAAAAGAAAGCTTAGGAGAAGGTTCATTCATTCCTTTCGTCCCCCTGAGAAGAAATATATCGTATTAAAGGGTAAATTCTTCTTGTTTTTTACGTTTCTCCTTGTCTTTCTTGGCGGAGTCTTTCTCCTCCTGAGAGGTCCTTTCTTTCGGGTAAAAGAGGTTCGGGTCATTGGGATTCCCTGTTTGGATGAAAGTACGTATCCAGCTTGTCTGAAAGCATATTCTTATACACAAGCTTCACTGGTGTCTTTCTCCATCCGTAAAGCCGAGGAAGAAATAAGGACGAGTGATCCGCAGATTATGCATGTCGAAGGGAGGAAACTCTATCCTTCCAGTCTTTTCTTTACAGTGACAAAAAGAACCCCAGTTTTAGCGATTCCTTTGTACTAAACCGATACCGAAGGGGAAGAATCGACGAA
>DATEUZ010000014.1:0-10344 GCA_035282885.1 Patescibacteria group bacterium
CTCTCTGTCAAAAACTGAGTAAGGTCAAACATACCTTTCACTTGTTCTTTCAGGAGGTCGATTCTTTTCATCCATTCTTCTTCTGTCAGGTATGTATCGGAAAGCCACCTTTCGTATCCCTGAAACGTAATTTCTTCCTGAAAACGATCAGGATCTTCCCATTCGTATCCCTCAACGCTTCGATACAAAACTTTCATTCCTGCATCTTGTATAAGAAGTGGCCATTCACCGCACACGCCGAATCCTTTCTCTTTCGAAGAACGAAGGAAAAGCGTTTTTGCTTTTTCGGAAAAAAGACAGGCTCCTGCCGTAATATCGACCTCTTTTCCGAGGAGTTGAGAGGCAACCGTATTGATCGCTGATTCAGTAAGCTGCCACGAAAAAGGATGCGTTTGAAAAGCGCGGTCAGTTCTTCCCAAAATGAGGAAATCTCCTTGTGCATATTTCAAAACGTCTTTAAGCTCAGACGGATACACTGATACCCAATGGAGCATCCTATCAAGGTCCGAACAGTGATACATCTTTTGTCTCTCGGCTTGTTGTAACGCAATTTTTCTTCCTTCCCCGTACAAAGACTCTGTCACGTCAACAGCCCAACCAAGCTGTTTCATACTTGAGATGGTCATCCTGGAAGTTTTTGGAGTTGCACAAATAGAAATCCGTGAGTAAAACTGTGACAATACACTGCCGTGTTTTTCGAGCATTTGAAGGTATCGACCGTCAGGGTCATGAAGCGGACAACATAAAGCAACCATTCGTTTCCTTTCAAATGGAAGATCTTCTTATCATAAAAAATCGGTACAGAAAAACGCAAGGCTTACAGAGAAACACACTGTTCGTGATACGAACAAAAACTAATTCCTTTGTGATCGGTATCCTTAATATGCCTGGAAAAAAACATGACGCAGGAAGCGTCCTGACAATGTCCGCATCCGTATAAGTGTCCGAGTTCATGTACGACCTCTTTCAGTACCCGTTCAAAAAAGAGTTTCTCGTTCTCTTTACCCGTATCAAACACGGGGTGAAGACGCATCAGTGAGACAACAGCGACATTCCGTCTGACATCTGCCTGGCCGAACATGTAGTGATACCCGGGGGCATACAAATCACCTTCAATAATGCCGACAATTTTTTGAGATGTATCTAATGGAACTGAACATAAGAATTCAAAGATTTTTTCCGCCTGATACTGCCCGCGTTTCCGGTCAAACGCCTGGTACGGGACAGCTTGTTCAGGATGTATCTCCACTGAAAATGATGAGATGAGTGCTTGCCGTAAGGTACTGACGAGTTCAGTATCAACAAACCCTATTGGTACGAGAGTAATCGCATCGCTCATGAACGTGAGCACCTATTGTATTATCATACACTATTAGGGAAAACCGACGGGGAGATAAAATTCTTATCTTGTTTCCTTTGTCGAGAGAAACTGATCAACTGAACGGGAGTCTTTGATCCCAAGAACTTGAAATGGTTGTTTCTCTGCCTTCTGTGGGATAAAGTTAAAGATAATCTTTCCATCTTGAAATAAACGAATAAGATACTCTTTTCCCTCTGAAAACTGTGGGTCTTGCTCTTTGAGGAGGTCTACGTTAAAAAGAACCCCCCAAGCACTGCTTGTTGCTTGAGTCTTCGGACTCAGTTGCACCAACAGTGTCCCCTCCGGAGCTTCAGTCACACACACAGGACAAAACAATGCTTTCAGTGCTTCTTGAGTAAACGGTTCCACCGAACGGAACTCAATCGAACTTCCTTTACATAAACACCACACATACCAGGGTTCCTGGGCCATGTTTCCTCCTTTTAGCTTCGATGAAAATATGTGAGCGAAGTGGAAGATTCTTTCGTGTTGTACTATACCATGCACGCAAGGAAACGGTCAAGGAAAACTTACGAGAAATCATACCGCGTGTCTTTCCGTTGGGGACCGTAGAAGACCGAAGCGATGAGCCATCCAAAAACAAACCCTCCTACATGAGCTCCAAAGGCTACTCCTCCCATCATGTCAGGCGAGACAACGGAAGCAACGCTACTGAAAAGCTGGGTGATAAACCAATAGACTAACATTACTGGTGCTGCGATCGTCGTCACGGTTGCAAATCCGAAAAAAGGAATAAGCGTTTCTATCCGTGCATGCGGAAAGAGGACAAGATATGCTCCCAAGACTCCCGCGATTGCGCCAGATGCTCCCAGCATAGGAACATCGAAACTTGTTCCCATCATCCCTTGAAGTAAAAACTGAACGAGGGACGCGGCAATTCCGCTAGCTAGGTAGAAAAGAAAAAAACGAACATGTCCGAGCGTTGCTTCTGCGTTATCTCCAAAAACCCAGAGAAACCACATATTTGAGAGAATATGCACAAAACCTCCGTGAAGAAACATAGAGGTAAGAAAGGGTATGAATGTTGAAGGATCACTCACCTGTACATGAGATGGAATGAGCGCGTAGGATGTAATAAACGCTTCTAGATTCTCTGAGGTTATTTCAAACCAGAACACAACTACGTTCAAAGCAATGATGAGAAGCGTTATGAGAGGAAATGTATTGGAATGTTCGCTGTCGCGGAGTGGAAACATGCTCTTTTGCCTTCCTTTGTGCCCTGTATTGTACCCCTTACTGTCTAATCGGCAAAATTCTGCGTATACATCTTCCCGTACATACCACCATCAACGACACCTATACCAATTCTTGAGTAATCTGGAGAGAGAATATTCGCCCTATGCCCTTCGCTATTCATGAGACCTGTATGAGCTATACCTGTGTCGGGAGCAAGTGCGAGATTCTCACCAGCGATCACAAATAAGATACTCCCTCTCCGCAACCTATCTGCTGGTGTTTCTCTTTCGGGATTGATATGAGCAAAATACCCTCTCGCAAACATATCGGCTGAGTGTTTCCGTGCAACTAAACTTATTTGCGTATTAAACGTCAAAGCCGTGAGTCCCCGTTTCGTCCTCTCTTCATTTACCAAGCGAAAGAGTTCCTGTTCTGCTTCAGCATCCACGGTCATGTCGCTTAGCTTAAAACGAAGGTCAATGACCTCGTCGCTTTGCGGACGGATCGTCAAAAATGTCATGGTGTCCTGAATCGCTTGACCAAATACCTTGTTCACCATATATTCGACGCTCGAGGCCTGGGAAAGCATCCAGGGAGCGAAATGAGACTGTATAATATCCTGTCTGACGGAACTACCAATCGGGACGTTTATCACGAGCGTCAGAAAAAAGAGAGAGAGGACAAAGCCCTTGAGAAATCCCGGAAGGAAACCTAACACTCGATAGAGGAAAGCATCAAATGTTTCCCGCGGGATTCGTGTCAAAAAGTATCCTGCGAAAAAATAGATCATACTTTCGATCGCAACACCCAATAAAAGGAAAGAAAGAGCATTCGAGAAGCTTCGTGCAAGAACAAAACTTCGAAACAGAAACGACCCGACGGTATCGTACCAGAGAAACGCTCCAACCAATGAAAGGAGAAACCCAATAAGTTCAATGAGGGCCAGGAAAAAACCTTTTTTTATACCATCGATGAGAAAGTATCCCCAGCAGGCGATGAGGATAACATCGACCCACACTCCATTCACTCGTAGAAAATCCTTTCTTTACGTGTGTGACAAATCCTACGGTTTCAGATATAACCCGTATACCGCAAGAAGCGTTGCAACGAGCGTGTACTGGGTGGATGCCAAGTAGACGTCGTATCCTGCAACCGCTCCGACCGCCGCAAGAACAACCGCGACAACCGATAATCCCATAAGAAGCTGGGAAAGCTGTTTATTGGGAGCCATGTTTCTCACCCCCCTTCTTCATCCATTATAAAGTGAGCTCTCGAAAAAAGGAAATCACCGACAGACTGACACTCCGTGTTTCGGGCAAAACTTCGTAAGTGGACAGATAGAACAGTGAGGCCGGACTGGAGTACAAACCGTTTGACCAAATGCGACAAGAAGTCTGTTATAGGAAAGCCAGTCTGTTTTGGGGAGAATTCGCCGAAGAGCACGTTCTGTCTCTTCCGAATGTTTTGTTGAGACGTATCCCCATCTGTTTGAAATGCGATGGACGTGCGTATCAACACAAATCTCTAATTTCTTGAATGCTTCTATGCGGACAAGGGTTGCGGTTTTCCGTCCAACACCGGGAAGGCTAAGAAGCGCATCAAAAGACTGTGGAACATTTCCCTGGTACTTCTTTACGAGAATGTGTGATATCCGTTTGATGGTTTTTGCTTTCCGCTTGTAAAATCCGACAGGATAAATAAGCCTCTCAATTACCGAATCAGAAAGTCGAGTCATAGCCTGAGGTGTCTGTGCATGGGCGAAAAGATGTTTTGCAGCTTTTTCTGTTGTCTTGTCTTTTGTCCGAAGTGAAAGGATTGTTGCAATCAGAAGTTCATATGCGGTTCTTTGGGTGTCAGCGAACTGGGAAATAACAGGTACTTCTTTTGTGGCAACGAGTTTTTTCACCTGCTTGAGGGCATCGTCGATTGGGAAATTCATGCTGCTCGTAGAACCGTTACCTTTGTTTCTCCAACGCGGTCACCCAACCGTTTAGCATCAGCAAGAGAACCAACAATCACTCCATAATGCATCGGAATAACCTGTTTCGGATGAAACAGCTCTATTGCCTTCTTCGCTTCATCTGCTGTCATCACGTAGGTACCGGAAACAGGAAGAAAAGCAAGATCAATCCCTTTCGGAAGGCCCGCCATTTCAGGGATTGCGTCAGTGTCTCCAGCGTGATAGACCGTCACTCCTTCCATAGTAAGAAGGAATCCAACCCCCTTCATGTCTTTGGGGTGAAAAGGATTGCCTGGTGAACGAAATTTGTCGATGTTATACGCCGGAACAGCTCGAATCTGTACTCCTTGAACGACACGTTCTTCACCTGGCTGTAAGAAAAATGCTTCCTGAAACGGTATATCTGAAACCTGATCTTTCGTTCCAATGCTACCGATATATGTAGTCCGGGGAGTCGTGATCTTTCGCAAGTCCTCGGGGTTGCAATGATCATAATGTTCATGAGTAACACAGACAATATCCGCTTTTCTTTGAGTCGTCACCTTATACGGATCAATCATGATCCGATTCTTTCCTTCCAAAAAAAATCCATCGTGCCCAAGATACGTCACTTCTATCGTCCCGATCTTCACGATTGTTCCTTTCTCGTTTCGTGTTGCTCAATACATTTTTGCAAGACCGAAAATCCAAGCAGGGCACATTTCACCCGTGCCGGAGTCAACTGTACTCCAACGAGTTTCAACATTTCATCAGGAGTCATTTTCTTGATCTGGGTAAGTTTCTTTCCATGGATATGCTCCATCAGCATAGATGCACTAGCTATACTAATCGCACATCCAGATCCATAAAATGCGACATTCTTCACATTCCCATTTTGGACCTCAAGATCAATACCGATCTCATCACCGCAGAGAGGATTTGCCTCAAAGACAGAAATAGTTGGATGTGGAAGACGTCCAAAACTAATTGGATGTTGATAATGATCCAAAATGTGTTCCCGATAGAAATCCATTACGTCACCCTGAATGTTTTCTTTGCTTTCTCTAGCGATTCAACAAGCGTATCGATATCTTCCTTGGTGTTATAAAAATAGAGACTTGCCCTTGCTGTGGCGGTTGTTCCAAGCGTACGAAGAAGCGGTTGGGCACAATGATGACCCGCGCGAATGGCGATGCCATCTTGGTCAAGAAGTGTTGAGAGGTCATGGGGATGGATGGAAGACACATTAAAGGAAATCACTCCTCCTTTCATCTTTGCGTCGAGCGGTCCATAGATTCGCATGTGTTTTACCTCTTGGAGCTTACCTAAGGCGTAAGCTGTGAGTTCCTCTTCGTACTCACGAATTGCATCAAGTCCCGTTGTTTGAAGATACTCTACTGCCGCATGCAGTCCTGCTGCATCCGCGATATTGGGTGTTCCAGCTTCGAATCTCCAAGGCAAATCGTTAAACGTTGCGCGGTCAAAATACACTTCTTTGATCATGTCTCCACCGCCCATAAATGGCGGCATGTCTTCCAAAACGTCCTTTTTTGCGTATAACACGCCTATGCCTGTCGGTCCTAACATTTTGTGACCGGAACATGCAAGAAAATCACATCCTAAACTTTGCACATCAACCATCATGTGAGGAACACTTTGAGCGCCATCAACCAACACAAGGGCTTTTACCTGGTGGGCTCTTTTTGTGATCTCTTTGATCGGATTGATCGTCCCGAGAACATTTGACATATGTGTCACTGCAACAAGTTTCGTCTTTGACGAAAGAAGATTTTGAAACGCTTCCATGTCGAGGTACGATTCCTGTTGTAATGGAACAAACTTCAACACAACTCCCTTTTCTTTCGCGAGGAATTGCCAAGGTATCAGATTTGAATGATGCTCCATCTGTGTAAGAAGAATTTCATCTCCCGAATGAAGATGCGATCTTCCCCAACTGTAGGCAACTAAGTTGATGGCTTCAGTTGTATTCCGGACAAAAATGATTTCCTGTTCTCTTTGCGCATGAATCAATTCTTGTACTTTTTTCCGGGCACCTTCATAGACTTCCGTTGATTCTTCCGCAAGAAGATGTACTCCCCGGTGAACATTTGCATTATGCAAGCGATAATGAGACGAAATCGCTTCGATCACAGTAGTCGGTTTTTGAGACGTCGCCGCACTATCGAGATAGACAAGCGGTTTTCCGTGAATTTTCCGCGTAAAAATAGGAAAGTCTTTCTTCAATAGTTCAGGTTGAAGCTTTTTCTTCATGTTTTGCCCTCATCTGTGCTGATACAATCCGTGAAACTTCTTCTCTTATACCACATTCAGGCAACAAGGAAATAACTGTATCAAAAAAACCCTCGACGATAAGATGCTGAGCCTCGTCGCGTGATAGCCCTCTTGTCATGGCGTAAAAGATCTGTTGCTCATCAATTTGCCCGACTGTCGCTCCATGAGACGCCCTGACATCGTGTGACTCTATCTCTAGGCTTGGAATCGAGTCAGCTTTCGCTGCATCGGAGAGAAGAAGTGAGTGGTCAGAAAGATAGGAATTCGCCTGACTTGCCCCTTTTTCTATTTTTATCATGCCGTGAAACACTGAACGTGCCGCATCTGTATTCACTCCATGCATCAAGGTATCCGCCATCGTGTGGCCTACTTGATGATCGAGAAGCACTAAGAAGTCATTATGAGAAGAGTCCCATCCCATATGCGTTCCATAGACATGTGCCTCAGAACCCTGCCCTGCCAGATACACATCATTTCGAATCCGAGAGAACGGAGTTCCGAATTGACCGAACCAGGAGGTCATCACTCCGTCTTTCTTCAGTATCACTGTATAAAAAGACAGCGTCCGCGTTATCCCTGGGCTCTGAAGGGAAAGAAACGTGACGTGCGCACCTTCTTCTATACACAAAAAACAATTTCTTCCGACAAAAGATGGACGACTCGATTCAAGGAAAATCTCCTTCACAATGACTTCAGCACCTTCTTCGACGAGAAGAAAGGTCTCAACAAAATACGCAAACTGATCTTTTGAAGGGATTCGAAGATCGACCGGTTTCTTCACCTTTACTCCTTTTGGGACAACGATGATATGTTTCTCATGGGGCATTGCAGAAAAAAGGGAAGAGAACTTCGTATCGGCAGAGGGTTGTCCCTTGTGAGGAAAAGAAAACTGAAACGAGTACGATGGTATTTTCTTGAGTGTCCCTTCGGGTGTCACCATCCAAAAATGAACCACCCGTTTCGTCAATGGAGCAATGTTCAAAGATACATCAAGAAGACTCGGATCTGTGTATTTCCACTTCTCTTCTTTGAGAGTTGGGAGTGGACTTTTCTCATACAAGCTGAAGGATTGTTCGTATTCTCTTCTTTCAGCAGGCAATGAAGAAGAAAGAGATTTCTCAAAAAGATCCCGGGTGACTCCGAATAGTGTCTCCATTAGCCAACCGAACCTTCCATCTCCAACTGAATAAGGCGATTCAGTTCCACCGCGTATTCAAGAGGAAGTTCTTTGACAATCGGTTCGATAAATCCGGATACGATCATTGTTGCCGCTTCATCAGCACTAAGACCTCTACTCATCAGGTAAAACAACTGTTCTTCACCGATCTTTGAAACCGTTGCCTCATGACCGATATCAACCTGACTTTCGTCAATTTCCATATACGGATAGGTGTCAGTACGCGCCTGCTCATCCAAAAGAAGTGCATCGCAGACAACTTTTGATTTGACTCTTTTTGCCCCCTGGATGACTTTGAGTAATCCGCGATAGCTTGCCCGTCCTGTTTTTTTACTAATGGATTTTGACGTAATTTTAGATGAGGTATCTGAAGCACGGTGAATAATTTTTCCCCCGGCGTCTTGATGCTGTCCTTCTCCGGCAAAGGCGATAGAGAGAACCTCTCCATGAGCTCCTCTTCCCACAAGATAGATACTCGGATATTTCATGGTAATGCGCGATCCCAGGTTTCCGTCAACCCATTCCATCGTTGCATCCTCATAGGCAACAGCCCGTTTGGTCACCAGGTTATACACGTTTTTTGACCAATTTTGAATCGTCGTGTAGCGAACCCTGGCTCCTTTTTTGACGATAATCTCAACCACAGCAGCATGCAAAGAATCTGTTGTATAGATCGGCGCAGTGCATCCCTCAACGTAATGAACGGTTGATCCCTCATCCGCAATAATCAACGTCCGTTCAAACTGTCCCATATTTTTCGCATTTATTCGAAAATATGCCTGAAGCGGGATATCCACATTCACCCCTTTCGGCACATACACGAAACTCCCTCCACTCCATACAGCACTATTTAACGCGGCAAATTTATTGTCATGAGGAGGAATAATCGTTCCGAAATACCTTTTGAACACATCTGGGTATTTTTTCAGTCCTGTATCAGTATCACAAAAAATCACTCCTTTTTTCTCCCACATCTCTTTGAGTTGGTGATAGACAACCTCTGAATCATACTGGGCACCAACGCCTGCGAGGAATTTTTTCTCTGCCTCAGGTATTCCAATTCGATCAAACGTCCTTTTAATATCTTTGGGGACCTCATTCCAGTTTCTACTTTTCGTCTCCGACGGTTTGACATAGTAATAGATGTCATCAAAGGAAAGACTCGAAAGATCAGCGCCCCATGTCGGCATCGGCTTTTTCTCGAAAATCTCAAACGCGCGAAGACGAAACTCTCTCATCCAGGAGGGCTCGCTTTTCAAAAAGGAAATCTCTTCAACCACTGCCTTTGAAAGTCCCTTGGGAATCTTATAGACTGCACGGTCTGGATCTTTGAATCCGTATCTGTATGTATCGAGGCCTGTAAAGGGTACAGTCTGTTTCATTCTTTCTCCTTTTTGAGGTACGCCCGTTTGACCCAATCGTATCCTTTTTCCTCAATTTTTTCTGCCAAATCAGGCCCGCCTGAGGCCACGATGTTTCCCTTCATCAATATGTGAACCACATCCGGCCGAATAAAATTCAGCAAGCGTTGGTAATGGGTGATCAAAAGAATCCCTGTTTTTTTTGCGACGAAGTTTACTCCCTCTGCAACTATACGTAGGGCATCAACGTCGAGTCCCGAATCTGTCTCATCAAGAACAGCGAATGATGGTTCAAGAACCATCATCTGTAAAATCTCTGTCTTCTTCTTTTCTCCTCCTGAAAATCCATCGTTCACATATCGGGTCGCGAATTCTTCAGGAATCTTTAACCTCTCCATCGCTGTATGTATCTTTGTCTGTAACACAGACAAAGAAAGTCTTTCTTTATTCGACCGCACGCTGTTATGAGAGACTCTCAGGAAATTTGCGACCGTTACCCCAGGGACAGAGACAGGATATTGAAACGCAAGAAAAAGTCCCGCACGAGCACGTTTTTCTGGCGAAAGAGAGGTGAAATCTTTCCCCTGAAGGGAAATCTTCCCTCGGTCAATCTGGTACCCCGGATGTCCCATCAGGGCGTATGCAAGCGTACTCTTCCCTGATCCGTTCGGACCCATCAGCGCATGAATTTCTCCCCGACGAATCGTCAGGTTGACAGAATCAAGAATCTTTTTGCCTTCAGATGAAACCGATAAGTCAACAATGCGAAGGGCATTGTTCCTATTTTTGGATCCGTTCATACAAGCTATTGACTTTCTTCCAATCGACATTCCGTAAAAACGTCTCTATAAACTTTCCTCTTTCCGGACCGTAATCGAAGTAATACGAATGCTCAAATACGTCAACAGCAAGAAGTGGTATAGCTCCCCACACTGCTCCGTTATTGTGGAAGTCGCACAGGTAGTTATGTAGCCTGTTATCGCTCGGATCAAAGCACAGGATTGCCCACCCCAAGGAA
>DATEUZ010000015.1:0-4894 GCA_035282885.1 Patescibacteria group bacterium
ATGCTGGCGGCGTTAGGCATGACGCTCGTGACTGTCGGAGTCTTTCTGTCGGTACCAGAAGAACAGACGTAAAGGAAAAAGATGTCTCCAATTACACTTCAGGGTTTTTTCCATTTATATCTTGATGTGAATTTTTTTATCATCGCGATACTCTTGACAAGAAGATTTCGGAAAAGCGGAAATGCGCTTTTGAAGTATCTTGCCCTTTCATTTTGGTTTGTGGCAATTGAGTACA
The DNA here is from genome assembly GCA_035282885.1 of Patescibacteria group bacterium. GTDB lineage: Bacteria > Patescibacteriota > Microgenomatia > DATDVM01 > DATDVM01 > DATDVM01. The sequence continues at coordinate 236 of DATEUZ010000015.1, forward strand.
TAACATTAGGACTCCCGCTCCTTCTTATTCCGCAGAATTTTGTTTTACTACGCATCATAAGCGGACCGATTACGATGTTTTTCTTTTTGATTGCAATCGGTTTTATGGGAAGAGTTTTCTATTATCTCTATCCCAAATTTCCCTGGCGTATCTTTCTCGTTTCCTATACGCTTTTTTCCGCTTTTGTGCTTTGGTCGGCGACCTTTCCCTTCAAGCCTGCCTTTATCAATGAGATGGGGATTATAGATTATAACCTGCCGAAATTTGTGTTTATTATTATTGGTCTTTTATTGATGACGGCATATGTCCCTGCAGGAGTTGTTTTCATTTACCATGCGTTCAAAGCAGGGAATTGGGTGAAAGGCTTTATCTTTGGACTCGGGCTTATTGTTGGCGTATTATTTCAGCCGTTGACATATCAGATCCAGGTGTTTAGTACATGGGTGTTTTTCAGTCTTTTAGGATCGCTTGGGGTCACAATGATTACTGCCGGTATTTTATTGCATCTAAGCCCGCAGAAAATACCCTAGAGAGAAAAAGAGAATGTCTACCTTCAGGCTTACGTTTCGTGTATAATAGCGGCTGATCATTGGGAGATCATAATGCCAAAGATAAGATTCAAACTCACCGAAAAAACTGGAGCATTTCTTCTTATTCTCTTTTGGATTGCGGTCTTGGCGCTTGTGGGCTGGTATATCTGGTATAAGAATGGGTTCACCACAGTCACAACGCTTAAGATTCAGTCAGAAATAACCGATATGCATCATCCCCAATTCTTACAGCAAATCAGTGAGGGAACACCCATGTATTCACCTGATAAAAAGCATTATTTTACTCTCACGACATCCTTGAACAGAAAAGCGCAGATTCTGACCCTCTATGATGCATCCAATGACCGAGTGCTCGGGACCTATTCATTCCGTGAGCTGGTGATCTACGGATGGGATAAGGACAGTTCAGGTGTGTTTGTGGCGAACAAGACTCCTGGCGATGTGGACTATTTGCTTTTCTTTCAGACGACGGAAAAAGATGGGCCGATTCGCAAAATCCTCGTTCCTTAGTCCCTCTTTACACTCCAGATTTTTTTACTTGCAGGTGAATATTCAATCGTGACAAAATCATCTTTTTGGAATGGTTCAATCAAAGAATCAATGTCAGGATTATTCAAATTAGTGAACTCTACCCCTCGTACTATAATTGTTACCTTACTTTCAGTTTGAGTTTGTGAGAACATGGCTGTCGCATATTCGACTTCCTTAACCATTTTTCCAGTGACTGAGAAAATGGGAGATCGGAGGTCTTTGTAGTACACTCTTTCATGGCTGTTTGAGCCAAACCAGAGGAGAGTTGCGATTAAAGGATAGAGGAGTATTCGCGGAACTATTGTCACTTTATCTCTGATCGAGTAAGGAAGATACTTCGACCAAAGAATATAGATAAGAGAGGCAGCAAGAAAAAGCATGGAACTGACAAGGAATGCTGTTCGTGATGCAAGGTACCTCTTCCTTCCTCGTGACAGCCACTCTCTTTCGTAGGGAGAAAGGTCACGAATTGCTTTTGGTTCGCCTTTCGCTCCGAGGATAGAGATGTTTTCGATAAACTCGATACGTCTTTGAAGACTACGTACCTTTTTTTGATAGAGTTCACGGACAAGAAACGGTAGTAAGCAGAAGAAAAGTTCGATGACAATAAGAAGAAGTGTTTGAAGAACAAAGGAAGTTACAGTAAATCCTGATCGAGGAAAAAGAGGCACGATAAAATAAATAGCGACTAATCCCAAAAAAGAGGAAAGAAAAAAAAGAGAAAGAGTTCTTGCATTGAGAAATGAGAATCCTTGCAAGATGACAAGTTGTTTTTTAAGTTGTTCAATTTCGGTATCTTTATCCTGCGCCGCCACCGCCACCTCCTCCGCCTCCACCACCCCCACCGCCTCCTGAGAATCCACCCCCTCCACCGGAGGAGTAATGGGATGCGGATAGGGATGCTTTTGAAAGGGAGTTAGCGGTAGAAGTAAGAACGCTTGAGAGATGATTAATACTTTGAAGACCCATAACATTAGTAGGAGTTATTGATGGTAGTCCAGCCTGGGGTACATACCATGTCGGTTGGGTCGCTCGTGGGTCTTGAAGAATGATCGGGAGTTGTTGCAGGATTTTTTTCGTACTCCCGAAAAGAATTCCAAATACAAGATACACATCCCACAATTTATATGCTTCAGGAGGGAGCTCCTTGAACTTCGAGAAATCGTTCAAGAATCGTCTGAACGCCTCCCAATGTTTTGCTTCAAACTCCCACGGATATGCGCGCCTCTTGAGCTTCGGAATAAGAAAGATGGCCGGAATAATAATAGGAGACGCAAATAAGGTAAGAAGAGCAGTCCAAATCCAGAATTTTCTTGCGACCTTATTTCCTTTTTCTTCCATGACTTCAAGTCTGTGGAGGTTCTCTTCTACTTGTTCCTGCCAATTCCTGAACATCCCTTGAAACTCAAGGGGATGGTGTGTGATCGCGTCTTTGATCTGGGTAAAGCTGAGTTCTTCCCCTTTGTTCGGGTAGCCGCCGAAAATATAGCCGATGACCTTTTTCTCGAATGGTCTTATTTCGTTGGTGTCTGATAAAACCTTTTTCTCTACTTTGCTTCGGAAGTAGGTTTTATATACGCGTCTGGAACCGAAGAATCCGGGCTTAATGTCGGTTTCATCACGGATTTCAAAAAAACCTCTTCTGGCAAGGTCAAAAATCGTTGCGACAAACGCGTTGGTGCTGATGCTTTTGGTGATTTGTTCCTGTTCCAAGAGTGCTTCAACAAGCGCAGGAGCGAACTGGGAAGGAAGCTCTTTCACATATTGAGGGGTCGGAACGTGATAGTTCATTCCGTGTTTTGTCCAGGAGTGAAGATACGCAATCGGCCAGAGAATTGTTCCTATGACACCGACTGCAGCGTATAGGATAAACAAGGCTTGTACGATGAAGCCCCACAAACGAGCACGTTTTGCATCAGCGATTGTTTTTTCTACAAGCTCCTTTTCTTCAGAAAGAATAGAGGAGAGCGTTTGGTTCACTGAGGTGCGGCTGGCAGTCACGAGTTGCTTGGGGAAAAGGACCCGTATCTCCATGTATTGGTATGGAGCCAATTCCTGAGCGGTGAACTCAAGCTTGCTGCCTGAGAGAATCTTTGCATATCCGGAAAGAGGTCCGTGACCGAAGACAAAGACTTGATCTTCGTTTGCACCGAATGGAAGGTTCACGTGGACGGTGACGTTTTCAGTTCGTTTTTCCCAGCCGTTCCCTATCGGTTGCCAGTAAAACTCGTTGATATCCTCGTAGCCTGTGATTGCGCCTTCAATGGTGTAGCGGATTTCAAAGGTTTTTTCTTCATTGAGCGCATCATAGGACCAGCGGGCAGAGAATGACTTTTCTCCCTCGATTTCTGTTTCTTCCGTCTCTACGGGAAGTTCCTGGCCATCAAGAAAAACGTGGTAGTTTGAGATCGTGACCCGAAACGGATAGGAGGTGTGTATTCCTTGCCGTTCGCCTTCAATGGGAATATATTCTGTCGCCCAGGAAAAAGAGCCGTCAAATTGATACGTTCTTTGTTCAACAACATTGATTGAACCTGTGGGCTGAATGGTGTAGTCATAGGTCACATTTGGGAAGTAGTAGTCTTTCGCAAAGGAAGGGGACGGCAGAAGAAAAAAGAGAAAAAAGAACGACAAAAAAAGTAATTTTTTCATCGATCTCTATTGTACTCGGAATAAGGGTGGGTGACAACTTTAGATTTGGTTAGTGAATACCGGGGAACTGTTCTTTATCGGTTTTTTGCTTTTTAGGGAATGTTTCTAACTTATCTGGATCCATAGCATACCGAACAAATTCCTTCAGATCTTTGCCAAAGGATTTCACTCTGTCTTTGAGATTGGAAAATGGTAGTTGATCTTGCATTTTTTCCATAATGAATTTAGTGTAACAGTGTTATATCCTATAGTCAATAGTCAAAATGCTGGAATTCGTGCCTAAATTTTTGATAGTATTAAAAAGAGAGTATTAAAATTCCTCAAAAACTCATGCTGACTTGTTGAGCCAAACGTGATAATTCTTCTGTTGGAATCATACCGCGATAGGTAACTTCTGGGTTTTCTTGAAAGCGAAGTGATTCATGGAGTCGCGGCACCCAATACACAGGTGAGTCTGAGGAATGTTGATCTTGGGTTATCTTTGTCTCTAATTCAAGAAGAGTCGGTGCTGTAATAGGCGCAACTTTTCCCCGATGGACACGACAGAGGACGTGCATGTGTTCTTGCACAGAAGGGTGACCTTTATGAACGCCTCCTGGAACGTTCTCAAATGCATCGGCAGGAAAGCTTGGCCAGGAATCTTTATCAAAGCGGACCGCGACCATGCTGACCGTGGAACTAGTTCGTAGACTTGCACCAGGTACTTCTTTGAAAGGTGTTGGTGAATGAAATTGTTCTGCAAAAAGGATCACCGCCGCAGCCCCTCTGGGTTCATCTTTTACTGCTAATGGATGGAGATCAAGTTGTGTGATCGCAAGAGCTGTTGCGATCACAACTGCTTTTTGACGTGTCAGCGCTTGGGCAGCACGGACAAGGGCACGTCTCTCGGTCGCCCCGGGTTTCTCTATGGGAATCCAACCGTTGG
>DATEUZ010000016.1:0-2828 GCA_035282885.1 Patescibacteria group bacterium
AAGAATATCTATTCTTTCGTCTTTTTTATATCTTTCTTCATTTACGTGGGCGTATGTCACTGAAAGGATATTCAGCCAACCTTCACTTTTTCTGTCATTCTCTCAGGAAACAGTACGGTATCTTATTCTCTTTGCCCTTGCGATGGCCTGTATTGGTGTTTTTGCTTCAGCTGTTGCTCTTCTTGTTCGACCACTTCTTCTTGCTTTCGGTATTGAAGCTGTTACGGCCCTTTTTCTTTTAATGACGTTTTCTCCGAGTATTCTCGGAGTGTCGTTTGCCCTTTCCTACTTTATTGCACTTGCAGTTTTTACCATTATGGTCGAATTTGAGGTTCGTAACTATATCTCTTTCTCTTTACGGCATATCGTCGCCCCACATCTTGACTTCCTCTTTCTCATTTTGACCATCATCATTTCTATTTTCTTCTTTGTTCACTTCCGTGTGTTAGTTGAAACAAAAGGAGTAGAGGTTCCTCGTACTATTATTAGACCTATTGCACAAACAATCACCGAAAGCGTTGTAGAAAAAGGTGGACAAAGAGAACAAGTACAATTTTTTAAGCAAATGCATGATTCTGGTTTTCTTCAACAACTTGGAATCTCACTCCCCACAACGCTTCTCGATCCCGCGAGTACCGTTGAAGATATTGCTGAGGGGATGACGACTGGTCTTGCTAATCAAGCTACAAGAATCATCTCACCGTATATACGGTACATCCCTGTCATCACAACAACGATCCTCTTTTTCGCTCTTCAGGAGGTAAAAGCAATTATTTCTTGGTTCACGATTCCTCTCCTTGCCCTTCTTTTTAAGGCCTTACGAATGTTTCATTTCGTCCACTATGAATACCGAATGGAAAAAGTGAAACGACTTGTACTTGATTCATGAACCTACCGCTTCGTACGATAGCGATACTATTTATTGGTGCTTCACTCGGCCTGGGCATTCTTGTGCTCTTGCTTCCCAAACAGACTTCTCCTGAGAAAAATAGTAAATCGTATACTGGTTCGATTACAGGGTTTTCTTCCATGTATGGAACGTACGAGGTACGATTTCAGGAAGGCAACGTGTCTCAAATTCGAGTAAACAGCAGAGAAAAAGAGGTTCCAGACCAAAACCAGTTGGCTGAACTTTTTGTGAAATATGATCTTCTTCAATGGAATAACCAATACGGCCAGACACAATCAGTGTACACGACGATTTCTTTTGAGAAACCTCAGGTGAAGACGGTACGGGTTTTCGATAGTTCCCTAAGTCCTGAAGGGTTCTCAGCGATACGTGAAGAGTTAGAAAGACTCTTAGGTGCGAGTGATACAAAAAAAGAGGCGGATATCCTACCAAAAGGGACAGCATTTGCTGAAGATTATTCGTGGGTAGTCGGTATTCTTCGATTTACAGATGTTGAAGGAGGGTTCTGGCAGATCCAGTATAAGACGAACGAAGAAGATGCGTATGACGGTCATTTTGTTTTGGGAAATCCCCCAATAGTATCTTCCTATGAGGATGGTGATATTGTCAGAATTTACGGGAAACCACTCGAGATCCCGAACATCTATATGGCTGGGACAATGTATGAGGTTGATTTTATTGAGAAGGTTGAATAGCGTTTTGAGTTTTTTTCTCTTTTCCGCTACAATACGTCTATGAAACAAAAAAGAACATCAATTCTCGTGAATCCCTTTTCTTTTCTCAAAAATAGTGTGCTACACCCTCTTAGTCTTTTTCTTTCAGTCTACAAAAAATCGCTTCTTGTAGTTGTCGTCATTCTCGTTCTGATCGTTTTATCTTACGGTGTGTACAAGGTTGTCCGGCCTCTTGCTTTTGCAGGCTATGTAAACGGTCAATATATTCCCAGGTATCAGGTGATTTCACGCCTCGAAAATACCTACGGAGAACAGTTTTTTGAAGCAATTGTTCAAGAACGCCTTGTTTCTCAGGAGGCCAAGAAGCGTGGACTCGCCGTGACAAAGGAAGAAAATGATCAACGGTATGAAAAACTTGCCGAAGAATTCGGAGGGAAGGAATCCTTTGAATCTTTCTTGAGTCAAAGAAAAATTTCAAAACAGGAACTCTCTCGGCAAATAGATATAGAGATTCTTGTGGAAAAGCTTTTCGGTTCAACGATTTCTATCTCCGACGGGGACGTGGACACATATTTTAAGGATAATGTGGCGACAGAAAAGGAAGCAACGTATTCCGCTGAAGAAAAAGAGCAAATACGCGAAGAGCTGAAAAGACAAAAGCTTGGAGAGGCCTTTGAGACATGGGTAAAAGAAGCCAGAGACGCATCTCGTGTTGAGTATTATCTTAAATAGAATAGGCTTCTACATCTGCCCTTATGGCAATTCAACCACCAACAGCAAAGCAGGCAAAGAAATATAAGAGATTCCTTTCCCCGGGCGAACAAATTATTACGGTCACCGGAGTAAGTCCCAGATACTACTTTTTACTTCTTCCGGTGTATGTTCTTTTCGCATTCCTCCTCATCGGTATGCCGAAACTCGTTCATCATATGGTTGAACGGAGGGCAAAACTCTATATTTTGACAAACAAGCGAATTCTTGTGAAAGACGGTATCTTTTCAATTAATATCACCTCTGCCTCCTATGATCAGATCGCACACATTCGGGTTGACGAACCCTTTTTTAAGAAACTCCTTTTTGACACGGGATCAGTTGTCGTCATTACGACATCTGGAAAAAAAGAAGAGTCAGATGAGATAATCTTGAAAAATGTCGGTTCTCCGATGGAAATTAAGAATATGCTTGAGTCACTCATTTCGCACCGTGATAAAGAGCTTCCCTACGAGGTTCGTCAGGAATTCTTT
>DATEUZ010000017.1:0-4742 GCA_035282885.1 Patescibacteria group bacterium
AGGACTTTCGACATCACCTGGTGTGTTTTGGTGGAGGAACGGGTCTTTCAACGCTCCTTCTCGGGTTAAAAAAACTTCATCTTTCACCGACCGCTATCGTCACGATGTGCGATGAAGGCGGATCGACCGGAAGGTTGCGCCGAAGCCTGGGATCTCCCGCAGTAGGGGACCTTCGTCACTGTATGACTACTCTTTCTCAGGCTCCAAAAGATATGACCGAACTTCTCTCGTATCGTTTCAAAGGAAACAGATACAATAACGACGATAGTTCAATTGAAGGTCAGAACCTTGGCAATCTTCTCCTTGTTGCGGCAACGGATATCACAGGTAACCTCAACGCAGGAATTGATCTTCTTTCCCGTATTTTTAAGGTCCGGGGCCAGGTCATTCCCTCTACCTTGGAAAACGTTCGGATATCAGCGAAAACAGCCGACGGTGTCATCGTGGAAGGTGAAGAAAATATTGATCTTGGCCGATACGACGGAACACGTACGATCGAAAAATTGTCTCTCCATCCATTCGATGCAAAGGGTTCCCATCAGGCAATTCTTGCAATACGGAAAGCAACCTGTCTGACAGCAGGACCAGGAGATCTCTTTACAAGCATCATGCCCAACTTTCTCATCAAAGAAATTCGAGAAGAGTTAAAAAAGAGTACAGCAAAAAAAGTATTGATCATTAATATTACCAATAAGCCGTTTGAGACTCCGAACTTTACCGTTCTCGACTATCTCAAGGCAATAGAAAAACATATCGGTTTCCAGCCCTTCACCCATGTTGTTGTCAACACGAATCAAGAGTCTCCTATTCCTTCCCACCTCAAGTACACGTATGTCCCGACTACCATACCCAGGGGGAATAATATAACCTTCCTTCATGAAGACGTTGTGAACGAATCCTACCCACTCTTTCACGACCCTGTAAAACTTGCCAAGGTTATCCACACCATGCTACAATGAGCAGCCTATATTCAATAAAATCGAGTTCGCGTAAAAAAATTTTATTGAATACATAATCTCTTACGAGAATTGCAAATTCGAGTAAGAGGAGTATATTATGGAGAATATTTTAGCCATCTTTCAAATTCTTATTTCACTCCTCCTTGTAGGGAGTATTTTGTTACAAGCAAAAGGAACAGGGCTTGGTTCTGCCTGGGGAGGCGGCGGAGAGTTTTATCGTAGCAAACGTGGATTAGAAAAAATTGTTTTTACTGCAAGTATCGTTTTTGCCAGCCTGTTTATCATCACATCCATCATAGGTGTGATTGTGTCTCGCTAACACAATATGAAACCCGTCGTTCGCAAAGCTCGTTTCTCTTTTTGGGTACTGAAAGAAGTATTCCACCGGTATTTCCGATTTCTGACTGTCGGAATGTTTGTGCTTCTCATCTTTGCTGTCATTATTTTCCAAGGAATCATGAAATACATTGAATCTACCCGTTCAACAACTGAACGTATCGGTATTGTCGGTACCTATACAACCAGTAATTTCCCCCTCGAAATTCAATCGCTCATCAGTCTCGGACTTACCCAGCTCTCCGAATCAGGAGAGGCTACTTCTTCCCTTGCTTCCGGCTGGGAGGCAAGCGAATCAGGGAAGCTTTTTACTTTTCACTTGAAAGAAGGAATAGAGTGGCATGATTCCAAAGTGTTTAATGCCAAAAACGTCACATATAAATTAAAAGATGTTGAAGTTGACTCACCGACACTCTACACTATGACGTTTCGACTCAAAGACCCATACGCTCCTTTCCCTATCGTACTCCATCAACCAATTTTTAAAGCAAATCTTGTCGGCGTCGGTCCGTATAAAGTGAGTCGCGTTGAATTTGATGGCCAATACCTTTCGCGTCTGCTCCTTATGCAAAAGGAGAAAGGAACAGACGCGAAACTGTATAAATTTTACCCGACGGAATCTGCCGCACAACTTGCCTTGAAACTTGGTGAGATAGATATACTTCCTAACATATCCACTCCTTCAGCGTTCTCAAGCTGGGGGAATCTCACAGTTGAAGCACAACCGAACTACAACAAAGAGGTCGTTGTCTTTTACAACACGAAAGATAATCTCCTGTCGGAGAAATCTCTCAGACAAGCGTTGACGTATGCTCTTCCTGACCTTTCTAACGATGAAATTCCCAGCAAAGGACCGTTTAACCCACTTTCATGGGCTTATACAGATACAGTGAAGAATTACACGCATGACATCGAAAAAGCCAAAAGTCTTCTTGCTAAACTTGAGAAAAACGGTAGCCCTTTAGAGGTCACGCTCTCGACAATCCCTCTCTATGAACCCCTTGCTCAACGCATCGCTGCCTCCTGGGAAGAAATAGGAGTAAAAACGACGATCAGGATCGAACCTCTCGCTCCACAATCATTCCAAGCGCTTCTTATCGGTCAAATTCTCCCTGCAGACCCCGACCAATATCCTCTCTGGCATTCGACACAGCCGACGAATATCACAGGGTACAATAACCCCAAAATAGATAAGCTCCTCGAAGACGGACGGAAAACTTTACATCAGGACGAGAGAAAACAGATTTATCAGGAATTCCAGAAAATCATCGTTGATGAAGCCCCTGCAGCATTTCTGTACTACCCCAAAGAATATAAGATCACTCGGAAACAAACAAATCTTCTTTCTCTTCTACGCCACATTTTCTAAAGGCTTAAGCTTGACAGATGTTTTGGTTTTGTGTATAAAAGCATCAGAACAATGAAGAAACGATACGTTCTCACTTTCCAGAACACTAATCCATCCCACGATTATCGTGGATGGTCCATGTCTTTTCTTGTTATCAAGAAAAAGAAATGGGAGGGAAGTTAGAATAGATAACAAGATCAATCGTTTCTAAGAATCCCTCCACAAAAGAGGGATTTTTTCGTTTACGGGACCGGGGAATGATGGAGCGGATAATCCCTTATGCGCACATAGAACCGATTCCCGAAGCGAAAAAAAGAAAGGAGGAAGAGTAGCGACACACTTGCCCGGAGGCAAAAAGCGTGTCTGACACTGCTCTGTACAAGCATGTCGGAAAAACAGACTCTCCCAGACTCAACTCCAAACACCGTTAAGGGAAACGGAGACGGAGAAAACTGCTCAATACCGGTTGAGATCGGTACTTCTGTTTGTTTTCGAGAACTTCATAAACCTGAAACAGCCCGCACAATACATATAGTCGGAAGCATCGATGAGTTCAATCCCTTAAAAGGAAAATTTATGCATCATGCTCCCGTTCCCCAAGCTCTTTTAGGTAGTCGAAAGGGTGATATTGTACGAGTGAGACTTCCTAATGAGATTATCCAAAGATACGAAATTCTTGACGTTTTCTTAAAAAATGCAGGAGAGAGATCCTTTCTTCCTCCTAGGAAAAAGCCACTTTGCTACCATGCATGAAAGTTATCTTGATAGGGGACTGTGACCGCGGAGGGATTCGAACCCCCGACCAAGTGCTTAAGAGGCACCTGCTCTGCCACTGAGCTACTGGGCCTTTTGCGCGCCCTGAGGGACTCGAACCCCCAACCACTCGGTCCGAAGCCGAGCGTTCTATCCATTGAACTAAGGGCGCTTAATTAGCCTCAATTATTATATCAGGAAACGCAGCAGTAGGAGAATAAGCTAATATATTACATGTCCAATACAGGGTGCTCAATTTTTATCCCATATCGGCTGAATCCGTAATCCAAAAGCTCCTTCATTTCGCCGCGTCTGTCATCACTTCCCAAAATCACTGCCAAAAGTTTTTTATTGCTATTTTCCGCGTAAGTAACCAGACAAAGTTTTGCTTCCCAGGTAAAGCCGGGCTTGATTCCGCGCACTCCCGGATAAGTAGTTAATAAATTTGTTTCATTATTAAGATTAAAAGCTTTATGGTCTTTGGTTGCTTCAATAGGTTTATTAATCGTGGCGGTTATATCTCTAAACTCAGGGTACTTTTCCCAAATATAATGGGCAATAACTGCCAAATCGTAGGCAGTAGAATACTGGGCATTGTTATCATCCTCAAGCCCGGAAGCATTGATAAATTTAGTATTCTTCAGCCCTAAAGAAACAGCTGTATTGTTCATCATTTTTACAAAATTTTCTTCAGTTTTTGCTACTCCTTCGGCTATAGTAACCGCCGCATCATTGCCGGAAACAAGCATTAGACCGTATAAAAGCTCTTCAAGCGTCAGTTTTTCACCAGAAGTTAACCCCATACTGTTTTCTCCTATACTGGCGGCATTTTTAGAAACAGAAAATGAATCTTTTAGCTCTGCGTTATTCAAAGCAACTAAGGCCGTCATTATTTTAACCGTGGAGGCAACAGGCAATCTTGTGTTTTTTTGTTTTTGAAAAATAATATTCGCGGTTTCGTAATCCACGATCAATGCCGACTGGGCAGAAATTATTAAAGATGAATCTTTTTTATCAAATAAAAAGTAATCTTCTTTAGGAAACCATTTATTTACTTGCGGACTCTTGGCAATCCCAAATACTTTTGGAATAGGGGAGAAAAGAGAATTTTGGCGTTTTTGCAAATAAAAAAAGCCGCTCGTAGCGATAATTAGAACAACTAAGACAGTTAGAACTCTACCCATATTTACTTTTAGTATGAGGTAAAACGAGACTGAAAGTAAATATATCAGAGGAGCACCAAGTTTACCCTGAGCTTTGCGAAGGGACCTGCTGATTTAAAGAGAATTCTAGCAGAGAGAAGCTATTTTAAACCAGTTTTAGTCTTTTTCCAAAACTTCAACTGC
>DATEUZ010000018.1:0-6500 GCA_035282885.1 Patescibacteria group bacterium
TTTTCTTTTCTTTTTTCGTCGCTTCAATTTTTGCCATTTGGACACTCCTTTGTTTCATCATTACCCGACTGCTTTTTTGATTGTATTTTGTATACTCTGCAGGTACTTCTGTCCATCCCCATTGTTGAGTTCATTATACACAACTCTCCCAATTTCAGCCGCTGACTTCCCGTAGAATGCCTCAAGTCCCGGAACCTGTAGTTCACTCGCAGCCGAAATGTCTGCAATCGTCGTCAGGTGTTGGTCAAGAAACTTCATATGACCTGATCGAACAAAATGAGTAATAAATTTCATCGCATACAGTTCTCGGATTCGAAGAGGAGATATATCTATAGTTTGGTTCGCGTCTATGTCTTTCATATAGGGAGCTGGTTCGGATTGAGGAAAAAGCCCAGTATGCAGATGATGGTAATACACCGGAATCACTTCTTTCCCTTCTTCATCCTGGTGAATATGTCCCAGGTGTGGCGCATCAGTCCGATATTCAATACCAAGATTCTCCATCGCTCCCTCTTCATCACGGACACCAAGGCTGCAAATTAAGTTCGGGCTGTGGTAGAGAAACCCCATTGAATCGGAATCTTTTCTTCGAAACACAAGAGAATCATTCCCCTCAATCCAGAAGCGATGATTCTTCCCGACGAGGAGGATCTGAACTTTTTCTTTGACCCCCTTTTGCTGAATCTCGCCTAGGTTATAAGAAAACGGAAGCGCGACAAGACCATTGAAGTTATAGTAAAGGACGTCAGGATTATCCGTAATCTCTTTGGGAACTACATTTTTGTCAGAAGGTACATTTTTGTCTTGCTGTTTTAGCTTCTGTTCATGTTCAAGTACTTCTCGAAGTTTCCCGTTATCCTTTTTTGAGAGCCATTCGTTCACTGGCCGCCACTCACCATAGACGAAGCGGTCTCCGTCTATTCGTTGCGGATGCGCACGATACAAATCCGGAAAAACCGCCATTCGTTCTTTCTTGAACAATCTGTCTGCTTCTTGTTGTACCGGGGAAAGCGATTCTTTTTGCCGATGCTCTATAAATGAGACCGACTCTGGGGATAGAATATCTTCGCTCAGGGAATTCTCCATAGTTACATGTTTTCTGCGGCGAGGAATTCTTCAACTTTTTTGACGACTTGATCGGGATTCAGTTCTGATTTAATCAGATATCCGGTAATTCCAAGCGAAAAACCTTCTTCAACAATCGTCTCCTGACCCAGATTCGTCAGAAGCACAACTTGGGATGGAAGTTTGCCTTGACGCTTCTCACGAAGACGTCGCAAAATATCAAGGCCGTCAATCTTCGGCAGCATGATATCAAGAAGAACCAGGTTAAAGTGTTGGGTCTCAAGAAGCCGTAATCCTTCTTCTCCATCCTCCGCAGAAATAACGGTGTACCCCTCGCCCGTCAATAATTCTACATAGAGGTCCCGCAAGAACTCGTCGTCTTCGATAATACAAATTGTTTTTCGATCGGGTGTAGTGCCCATAACCTATATCTTTCTCTCTTTATACTAATATAGGTTTTATAAAGCTGCAAGAGTGAACTCACGTAAGGGGAAGAATATCTGAGAGGAGGGCTACTCGCCCTGTCTTTCACATTTGAGGCATTCAATAGCGTCAGGTATGGCCATAAGACGTGCTTTATCTATAGGCTCACTGCAGTTATCACAAATTCCGTATGTACCTTCGGTAATCTTTTCAAGCACCTTGCTAATCTGATCAAGCCGTTCTTGAACCTTCCCGCTGATGGAATCTATTCGGAGGTGTTCAGACACCTCATATGCATCAGTAATCGACTCGTTCTCCATATCCCTGTCTTCCTGAAAAAAAGGATCTTCTTTAGTCATATTAGAGATTTGATCCTCAAAGCGCTCTTTTTCTTCTTGAAGATATTTTGTGATCGTATCAAGATCCATCGGCTCCTGATGAATGGCTTTTTTGACTTCGTCGGTTGTCACCATTATTTTTTCCTCTGTATCTTTTGTAACACAAACGTCACAGCTTTTGTAACTCCCAATCTTTCAGTCCATTCATTCATAAGATGCGGATGTCTCATCCTCAGAAGAATGACTCCAACAGCGATGAGCGTTACTGAGAAAAGCTGTGACCAATTATTTCTTCCGAAGTATACACTCTGTTCCTGCCAGAAAGCAATAAGACTATGGATAATGCCCCAACCGATCAAATAGACAGGGACAAAGAAGCCATCAGGCCGTACCCTTTTTCGAAGAAGCGCTATACCTAAAAGAAGAAGAAGAAGAAGCAAGGCTGCGTATATCTGCACAGGATGCCTTCTCCCATAGACTCCGACAATCTCTACTGCCCAGGGAAGACTACTGAGTTTTCCGTACCGACATCCGGAAAAAAAACAGCCGAGAGACTCAAAAGTTTCGGTAAGAATGACTGCAGGGACAACAAAATCCCCTATTTCCCAGATATTCCATCGTTTTTTGTTCGAAAAAACCCAAAGTGCAACTGCGCCGCCGACAATCCCACCAGTGAGCGAGAATCCCACATTTGAGAAAATGGAAAACCAGGTAAGAACATTCCATCCAAACGCTTCGGGATGCATAAGAATATAAATCGCGCGTGCACCAATAAGAAAACCAAGCGTACATACAAAAAGAAGGTCAAACGGTTCCTCTTTTGCATAATGCGCCTTCTTCATATTCCTCCAGATAACAAACGAAGCCAGGAAGAATCCCAGGGTCACAAAGACGCTGTAGAACGCAATTTGAACAATGCCTTTTTGGATAAAAATCGGAGTCATGTTCGTCTCCTTTGAGTCACATTATACTGCCCGATCTCACTCCTCGTCTAGCTATCACTGTCTTTCCCATTCATGGGAAACCTGCGTGAGACGTATGCAGACAATCTTTGTACTCCGTTCTCAACAAACGGAACCAGGCGAACAAATCCATTGTGGTGCTGAAAATTATACAGACCGAAAAGAAGCGTCAGTATCGAAACAAAGAAGACAACCTCAACAATTCCAAACACGTCAGCCAAAAAACCCGTGATGGCAACAGGGAGGAGGGCGGCAACGCTGACGCTCATAATAAGAATTCCGTAGACCCGACCACGGAATTCTTCGGAAAGGTTCCTTTGGAGTTGGGTTTGCGCCGGGATCGCGATCAGAGGACTTGCGAGGCCCAAGAAGAAAAGGAATATCATCGAAAAAAGCAGTGTATGGAAAAAGGTCAGAAGAAGAAGCGTCGCGCCCGCAAGAAGAATTCCCCCCACAATCAGACGAGCCGCGGACATATGTCTCGCGTACAGATTCATCCATATCAGGGAAACAACGAATCCCACGCCTCCTGGACCAATAAGAAGATAGGATGACGCTTTGATATCAATATGTAAGATATCTATCGCAAAACCAGGTGCAATCACAAGAAGCATCGATAACAGAGCTTGTGTGAGCGTAATCTGAAGGACAGGAAGAAGCGTCGTGGCCCTGTGTTCGACAAGGTACTTGAGCCCAGCAAGAAGCTCTCGAAAAATATCCGAGAGTTCGGTTGCAAAGAGTTCAGACGCAGGCTGTCTCCCGTTTCCGACCGACGGCATTTTCCCTATAAAAAATGAAGCAAAAAGAAGCAAAAATCCCAAAAGAAGAAAAATGTTTTCATTCCCTAATACCCCTAAGAGCGGACCTGCAATCATATAGCCGGTTAAAACCGTCGAAAACATGGTAAACATATACATCGAGTTTGCCGCGAAAAGGTATTCGTGAGACACAATTGAAGGAATGGTTGCAGCCTCAGCCGGACCGAAAAACAGATTAACGGTAGAAAGTATAAACGAAAAAACGATCAATGACGACACGGAGTGGTCAACATAGGAAAAAAGGAAAAAGAGAAAGGCCCGAAACGTCGTTGTTGTCAAAAGAAGGAGTTTCCGGTCAAGTCTGTCCGCATAGACTCCGGCAAGTGGGGCGAGTGGAATTGCAGGGAGTGCGGAAAAAAGCATCAGAAGGCCCACGGCCGTATTCGAGTGGCTGACCTCAAACATCCGTACGGCCAAAACAAAGGTTGAAATATTCATAGCGATCTGGGACACAACCTGGGCTGACCATAGACTCCGAAAAGAGCGATTGCCGAGCATCGTTTGAAAAAAAATGACAAGTTTCATTTGCATAACCATTATAACAATGATATAGTATGATCTCTATGACGGAAACCGCTCACACGGTCGTGGGTGTTGCGATCGCCTCACGAATCCCCAATCCATTTATTTCACTTCCTCTTGTCTTTGCAAGCCATCTTGTGTTGGACCTTGTCCCGCATTGGGACACAGGCACTCACTATAAAAATAAAACCAAACTCCGCTTAACCGTAGAGTCTGGCATTGATGTCCTTTTAAGTATCGCTGTCCCGTATCTTCTCTTCGGGAACACTATGAATCCGTACCTCTTTGCCGGAGCCGTTTTTGTCTCACAACTTCCCGACTGGTTGGAAATGCCTCATCTCTTCTTAAGATGGAGATTTTTCCCTTTCTCAACATGGGCGAAATTTCATTCGACATTTCACAGAAGAAAGCCCCTCCCCTGGGGTGTAATTAACCAAGTCGTTATTGTAACGCTCCTTCTTTTGTTTCTTGGGAATATCTAGGACGTCACCCGTTCAATGTATGAACCCGTCCTTGTGTCTACCCGAATTTTGTCACCGTCTTTGATAAACATCGGTGCTTTTACCCGTAAGCCATTCTCGAGAACAACTTCTTTGAACACGTTTGCGACAGAGTTCCCTTTTTCAGCAGGGCCTGCCTCGGTGACAGTGAGCTCGACTGTGTTGGGAATATCTACAGTAAGCGGTTCTGTGTGGTAAAAAAGGAGTGAAACGTCCATCCCTTCTTTTAGATAATCCGCTGCGTCACCAGCGGCTTTCACATCAAGCGTATATTGCTCATATGACGTGTTATTCATAAAATGGAGGCCTTCCGTGTCAGTATACAAAAATTGTACATTTATGCGTTCAACAAACGTCTCCTCAACGCGGGCACCTGAATTAAATTTTTTTTCAAGGACTGCACCGGTTTTCAGATTCCTCACACGGACGGTAATCGTCGCATTCCCTCTCCCCACCTTGGCATGATAATACTTTTGGACCAACCAAGGTTGTCCGTCCATCTCAAACACAACACCAGAGCGAAGTGAGTTCACAGGAATAGCTGCCATGATACCTCCTTTCTAAAAATCCGTTTGTCCTGTAAACATAAAGTGTCCGATATGAAGTGCCGGAACAAGGTTTGCTCCGACCCAACTCGGTTCTACCGAAAGCGTTTTGCCAATTGAGCAGACATCAGAAAGAGCCTCGGGAATGCTTTCCGTAAATCTCATGTTTTTCACTGGAGCTACTATCTCTCCGTTTTCAATAAGAAACGTTCCGTCACGTGTCATACCGGTTATATTGAGAAGCTTAAAATGAATACTCCTGACATACCAAAAGCGAGTCACAAGAAGACCACGCTTCACATTCTTGACCATTTCCTCTACAGTCTTTTGTCCGGGAAGAATGATAAGATGTCCCGGCATCGGACCCATGATATTCGGTGCAGGAAGAGCATGTCCTGTATTTTCCATATGATGTTTGTGTGCATGATACGAGTCATAGGCAATCTTTCGTGCCACACCTTTTTCAATCAAGGTCAGTTTCTTCTTCGGAACGCCTTCGAAGTCAAAAGGCATCGGAACACCTCGAACATCAAACGGGTCATCCAATATCGTAACCTGGGGTGAAAGAACTTTTGTTTCAAGCCTTCCAGTTAAAAAGCTTGCGTTTTCGTGAACGACTCGGGCATTCGGACCTAAATACGAAAAGAACAGGAGCATTTCATTCACCGCAGGCGGCTCAAGAACAACTTCGTACTCTCCTGCGGGTAAATCCTGGGGTTTAGCCGAGGCTTTCGCTTTTGCGATTGCCTTTTGGGCTATCGTATCGACATGTATCGTTTCCACATCGATCCCAAGGTGTGAAGCAAATCCTGTTCCAGACTCTCCCAAAAGTACTGTTGAGAAAGAGGCAGACGTACTCGGATGATACGCCCACACACCAAGAGAATTCGCAATCGCGAGCTCACTCGTTGCAGTCTCGAAAGAACCAGAGGCAATCAGTGACGCATCTTCAGCCAATGTGATCAGTCTTTTCACTTGCTTTGCTTTTTCGATTGGAGTTATCTGCGTGGTTTTTTCCGAATACGCATTCACCCGTTCATAGGCGTTGGGAGTCGGCAAAGAATGAAAATGAGGATCTTCTTTTTGCAGTTTGGCTATCTGAATTGCCCTTTCTACGACCCGTTTCAAAGAAATCTTGTCAACCTTATTAGATGAAGCGACTCCTATTTTCTTTCCCACAACCGCCCGCACCGACACATGGATATGATCCTCAAGTACATGCTGATGGATTGCTGAATTTGCAAATCGGGTCAAACCCCGCTCACCGCTTGAAAGGACGACTTCTGTTTGGTCGGCTGGTGAGTACGCAAGAATACCCTGAGCAATC
>DATEUZ010000019.1:0-2298 GCA_035282885.1 Patescibacteria group bacterium
TATCGGAGAGTCGTTTTTTCTCCAATCTTTAGTTCTTTCTCCCAAACAATTTTTTGTACGTATTCGTCTTTTGTGACTGTAAACTCCTTACTCTCCTCTACAACAAATTCAGGTGAAAGCTGTTCTATAATCTCACCTTGATATGAATCATTGGGAATAAGATCTATTTCGACCGTCTGTGATACTTTAGGATATATTCTTGTCGATGCATGTCGTACAACCTCATACGGTTTTTCACTGACAACTCTAAATTCACGCGTGGTTTGTCTCTTGCCCGCTGGAATCTCAACTTCAAGCATGACGGTGTATTCCCCCGGTTCTTCAGCTCTGTATATTGCCTGAAAATCCGGCTTCTCTATCCTTCCATACAATAAACAGGTCTCAGACACACGAATTCCTCCGTCACGTGTTGTCAGATCTGTTTCTTCCCCTCCGGGATTCGTGATTCGAAGTTTTATATCTGCATCACAGACCATTTCGCCTTTATTATTTAAAACACCGATATCAATCTCAACATCTTCTCCGGGAAGATAACTTTCTTTTGTCGTATTCATCGCGATCACTCCCCAACTAAGCTCATTCGGATACCAAGATGGTATTGCCTCTTCTTCATTCGTAGATGCCAGTACCCCAAACGATTTTGAAGAGAGTCCCATTCCTGTTTGAATAAGCGGCGAAAGCATAAAAAGGACAAGTGAACTAAGAAGAAGCAAAACCAGCGTCAGGTCGCCTATCCGGGAGAGTCGTTTCCGTATCTGAAATGAAGAGAATGAATTGTGAGCACTCTGGAATGCGACTGACAAATTTATGCCTGGTTGAGGCGAGGAAATCTGTTGTACCTGTACTCTTGATGGGAAAAGGCCGGAGAAGAACCTAAAAATTTTCCCTTTTTGAATGACATCTGTAACCAATCCAGATTTGGGAGTACGAAACCACGGGCCTTCTTGTTTCTCAATAAGCCCCTTGATCGCCGCATACGCCTGGAAGGGTGCAACGATATACGAGAGAACAACAAAGGAGAAGAACCCGACATAGTCCTTTTCTTCAGCCTCCTCGAGAAACAGTCCTACAGAGTTCATCAACGGCAATGCCAACATGTTGCTAAAAACCAAAGACCATCCCCAAAGGCTTGTCCAATATGGAAGCCGGGTATGAAACACTGCCTCTGACACAAACCAACTTAGAGTGCCAATGATAAAGAATGCAGCCTGCAGATAATAAGGAGACAGATACGCAAACTCAAGTTTTTCACTCAAAGAAAGAAAAGGTGACCGAAGAAGATGGGCGCTCATACGGCGGATGTTGTGGGTGTGTCCTTCAGCCCATCTCATCCTCTGCCTGATTAATCTTCGTATCGTTGACACACATTCTGCAGGAGCCTGGATATAGGGAGTATAGATGACCTTGTATCCCTTCTCATACAGTCGCAAGGTGAGTTGAAAATCTTCTGTAATACTGGTCCCCCAGCCAAAATATTTCAGAACATCTGCACGGATCATATAGACTGATCCTGCGATCTGTTTCAGAGAACCTAAGAACTCTGTGCCACTTCGTTCAACCACATACGATCCTGCATACTCACTCCTCACTCCTCGTGTGATCCAATTCTCTGATTTGTTTAAGACATGCCACTGGTACCCTTGTATTGCGGCAATGTTGCTTCCTCTGTAGTCTTCTCCCGTCGCTGCCTGGAAATATTTCAAAAACTGGGTGATGGTATCCGGATACGGAATAAAGTCTGCATCCAACACAATCACAAACTCCGTTCGTGGATCCATAATCTCAAGCGCCTTTTGGAGAGCCCCGCCCTTAAACCCTTCTCTTGTCTCTCGATGGAAAATTTTTATTTTCGGATTCGTTTTCCATTTTTCCAGAAGTTCGATCGTTTCATCGGTCGAGTCATCGACAATAACCACCTCGTAGTTTTGGTATTCCTGGTTGGCACAACCGGTCAGCAATCGGTCAATCACGCGCTTCTCATTGTAGGTTGCTAAGTGAATTGAGATAAAAGGAGTATTTCTTATCACATTATCTTCTAGATTGCTAACCAAGCCTATCTGTGCTGAGGGAGAATTTTTCTGGAGTTTTTTCCCACTGAAAAGTAAAATACACGCGATCGTGACGTAGTACTTCATTGAATACAAGAAAAAGATAAGCCCGAAAAATAAGCTCACGCTCGAGAAGAAAAAACCAACTTTCGAGCCAGGAGTGGTAAATAAGATGTGCGTAAAGAAGAAAAGAAGAATTGAGGAGAAAAGAAAAAGGTCTGCAAGAAGAAAGAACTGCAACACCCTATCA
>DATEUZ010000020.1:0-3812 GCA_035282885.1 Patescibacteria group bacterium
GTGCCTCTTTCTCAAGAACACCAGGCAGGAGTCGAACAATGCTATCCACAACAGCCATGGCAGGTATCTCTCCTCCGGTTAACACAAAGTCTCCCAGAGAAATTTCTTCATGGGCCAAATGCGTTCGTACCCGTTCATCAACTCCTTCGTAGTGGCCGCAAATGAGAATGATGTGAGTGAGTGTTGACAAAGTCCTTGCCTTTTTTTGAGTGTAGGGTTTTCCCTGGGGCGAAAGAAGAACGATTTTTGCATCAGCACTTTTCGGGAGTGATTCCACCGCGTCAAAGACGGGTTCACACCGAAGAACCATGCCGACTCCCCCGCCGTATGGTTTATCATCGACCGTTCCATGAGTATCAATGGCAAATCTGCGTAAGTGATGGATTCTGATAGACACTGCACCTTGTGTTTGTGCAGTGTTGATTATAGAGTGGGCAAAGACCCCCTCAAAGAGTTCGGGAAAAAGCGTAATAATATCTATCTGCATCATAGAGTTGTTACGAGGAGAGGAGTTCTTGGACGTTTATTTTTACCCGTTTTCCCTGTTTAATTGCAAGTACCTTGACGACGTCCCGAATCGCACGGATAATCTTTCCGCCTTTTCCGATGATATGTCCCATGTCGTCTTTGTGCACAAGAAGAGTCAACTCGACAAATCCGTCGGTTTCTTGTTCTTCGGAGACTGAAACAACATCGGGGTTTTTGACTAATGAACGAGCGAGATGGGAAAGTAGCTCTTTCATGCCTCAGCGAGAAGCTTCACCGTTTTTGTCGGTTTCGCTCCTAACTTAATCCATTCCTCGTATTTTTTCTTATCGATTTTGACAAGATGAGGATTACTCACAGGATCATAAAAGCCAAGCTCTTCAAGATACGCTCCGTCCCGTTTGGCACGCTTATCGATAACGATGATTCTGTATTTAGGATCGCTCTTTTTTCCAACTCGCATTAATCGAATCATGACTGCCATGGTAGGTCCTTTCAAAAGTGTGACCTCGATTGTATCACAGCTTCTTGAGTTTCGCAAGGCAGATTGAGGCTGCGGCTTTCTCTGCATCCTGCTTGCTTTTCCCTATACCTACTCCCATTTTTTTTCTGAGAATGAAAACCGCAACAGTAAACTTTCTGTCATGATCCGGACCTTCAGTCTTTAACACTTTATAGGTGGGAATTCCCTCTCCCCGTTCTTGTGTGAATTCCTGGAGGGAACTTTTCGGATCTCGGTAGGTATGGTTTTGGATAATGAGTGAGATGGAGGGTAAAATGTGTTCTTTAATAAATTTGTCGCAGGAGGAAAGTCCTTGGTCAAGGAAGAGCGCACCCAGAAACGCTTCGACCGTATCGCCCAGAATGGTTGTCCTTTTAAACCCTTCAGCCTGTCGTTCTCCTTTTGAGAGAAGGAGAAACTCTCCGAACTGAAGTTTTTGAGCGACTTCAGCCAAAAAAGATGTCTTTACCAGTGACGCCCGAAAGTGGGTTAAAACTCCTTCTGGCTGATGAGGAAACTCTTTATACAAGCTTTGTGACACCAGAAACGAGAGGACTGCATCGCCAAGAAACTCTAGTCGTTCGTTTGACGAAAGATGGTCGTTTGATTCGTTGATGTATGAGCGATGAGTGAACGCCTGTTCGAGGAGTTTTTTATCGGTAAATGTGATCGAAATGATTTGTTCTACACGTGAGGTGTCCATGACTACCTACTTTACTTTTTCAGATACAACCGTCCCTAAGACTCCATTAATAAAAGACGGAGATGTTTCCCCCCCGAATTCTTTGGCAAGTTCAATAGCTTCATCGATGATGACTTTCTGCGGATTTTTTTTCTCATACAGCAGTTCAAAAAGAGCTAACCGAAGAATTGTAAGGTCAGCTTTACTAGTCTGCGTAATCGGCCACTCAGGTGCGGCTTTTGCGATGATCTCGTCAATTGCTGGAATCGTGGGGATAATGTCGCGAATAAGCGAGTCAGAGTAGTGGTTCTTTTTAAATTCCCATTCAAAAAGCTTCTGGACTTTCTTTCTCCTCACCAGGTGTCGTGGGTCAGATGATGTCTTCATGTTAATTTACAAAGAGATATAAACTTCTTCACAACGTTTATGCTTGTTTCTTTGGTGTCGTTTCTTTCTTTGCAACAAGGACAGACACGCCTTCCTTATAGTACCCGCATGATGGACACGCACTATGAGGTCGGACGAGCGTTTTGCATGACGGACATGGCCTAAGGGTCGCAAGAGTCAGTGACCTGGCAGCTCTTCTTTTTCCTTGCCGTTGCCTTGAGATTTTCCTTTTTGGTAAAGCGCCCATTTTTTACTCCTTTTTTCGTTTTCGAAGTCTGATTATACGTTTAGCCTTGCACTGTGTCAACATGAAGGCATTCTCAGTTTGGTTCGACGTAGAAAGATGACGTGTGTTGTATCTCTTCTCTAAGAAGTGGATAGGAAGGAAGCCCTTTCGTTTCAAGGATCGTTTCGGCTTCTTTCTTCGTTTCCTCAATAAGAGTTATATCCGAATAATCAGCAATTCGTAATTCCTGGTAGCCATGTTGTCTTGTCCCGAAAAGTTCACCGGGACCGCGAAGCTTTAGATCAAGCTCAGAAAGTTGCATGCCACTATGGGTATGTTCTAAATGTTTCAGTCTTTCAGTCACGAGAGGATCAGGACTATCGGTAAATAACAGACAGTATGACTGCCTGTCGCTTCTTCCCACCCTGCCGCGGAGTTGGTGCAGTTGTGCAAGTCCGAAGCGTTCTGCTGCCTCAATGACCATAATCGTTGCATGGGGAATATCAATACCAACTTCAACGACCGGGGTCGCGACAAGGATAGAAAGGTTTTGTTCGCGAAACGACTGAAGAACATGGTCTTTTTCTTTTGCTTTCATGCGGCCATGTAAAAGTCCTAGAGAAAGATCCGGGAAGACGTCTTTCTGGAGTTTCTCGTATTCTTTTGTCGCAGCGCGGACCGTCGTCAACGTTTCAGACTCCTCGATCAGAGGACAGACGATAAACGCTTGTGTCTTTTGCTCTCTCACCCACTGGTATGCTGCCTGCCGTTTGTGTGGTGGGACAACCCATGTTTGTATGATCTTTCTCCCTTTGGGCATTTCATCCACAGTAGAGAGGTCAAGATCTCCATAGAGAGTGAGGGCTACTGTCCGCGGAATAGGAGTTGCGGTCATGGTTAAGATATGGGGAGCTTTCCCTTTCCGTTTCAGAACTACACGCTGTTCAACGCCGAAACGATGTTGTTCGTCAACAATTGTGACCGCAACGTTTTCGAGATGGACTTTTTTATAGATGAGTGCATGGGTTCCGACAACGACCGATTCGAAGCCGGAGGTTTTGGTCTTTTGTGATGCGGTAACAAGATCGACAGGAATGCCGAGAGGACCAAAGAGGCTACGTAGCGTGTGATAATGCTGTTTCGCGAGAATATCAGTTGGAGCCATAAGTGTTGAGAGGAAACCATTCAGGTGAGCAAGATACATCGCAAAAGCTGCAACGACGGTCTTCCCAGATCCTACATCGCCCTGCAGCAGCCGATTCATCGGATATCCGGAAGAAAGATCTCTCTGCAATTCTTTCATGCATCGGATTTGTGCATTCGTTGCTGTGAATGGAAGATGGGTAAGAAACGTGTCAAGGGTACCATCTGGAACTCGAATCGGGTGGACGGGCTTTCGTTTCTTCCATGTTCTTTTGTTTGTTCCGACGGCAAGTTGCAGTACAAACAATTCATCAAAGGCTAGCCGTTTCCGTGCCTTCTCAACCATATCCATACTGGTTGGGAAATGGATTTCCCATACTGCTTGC
>DATEUZ010000021.1:0-2386 GCA_035282885.1 Patescibacteria group bacterium
TGAAACCAGAGAGAACGGAGCGTCCCAGTGCCGTCGTTCATGAGTGCGACCGTCATCATTTTATGGGTACGTGAGAAGACGTTTTTGATCTGCCAGACTTTCCCGCGGACGCTGACAACATCACCTGGATGGATATCAGAAATCGGTTTCACTTGAGAAAAGTCATTGTAGCGGTGCGGAATATGATACAAAAGGTCACGGACCGTTGAGATGTCCATTTTTTTCAGCCTTTTTGCGTAGGCCGGACCGATAAATCTGATATCTTCAACCTTTTTCGTGAGATCCATAGACAAACCGGGATTGGTCGGATGTTTGGGTGAACTGTTTTACCTCAGTAAGTATTGTATCACGCACATCCGCGGGGGCGTGTTTGAACCAGGAGACTATTGCTTTTTGAGACCACTCCCTTGTCGGTGTGTAGGGAAGCTTTTGTCCTTTTTGAGTCTTTATCGCCTGAAAGAGCGTCAGATGGGTGCTTACTCGTGCAACCGTATTTTCCCCGACTTTGAGGTCCTGAGAAATTTTCTTATACGTTTTTCCTTTTCGCAATTCTTTCGCAATCGCAAAGCGGGTTAAGATCATCCGGAGTTCCGGAGGCGAGAAGAGTCCTTCAAAAAGTTTTTGAAGATCGTGTGGGGACAGGCTGCTAAGATAGCCTACGAACTGGGAAAGATCCCCTGCTTTTCGTTCACCGTACTTTGGCATGTCTCCCTTTTCCCTAATACAATCGTAAAAACGGAAGCATCAGAGAAACCACCATGGCAACAACGACAAATGCAATAAGAATTCTCCAAACCCAGAGATTTTTACGTATGAAGTCCATACTTTTTATCCCTTGGTGACGATTTTTCGGAACTCCTTTTTCCCGCAACGGACAATCATTCCATCACGAATGAGTATGTCTGCCGAGGGGTCGGTCAGTCTTTTTCCGTCAATCTCCACTCCGCCTTGTTTCACAAGCCTTTTTGCTTCTGATTTGCTGCTCACGAGACGAAGCTGCAGAAGAAGGTCCATAAGCGAAAGATTTTTTTGTGAAACAAGATAGGTCGGAACAGTTGTCGGAAGCTTTCTTTGCTGGAATACCTCCTCAAACTGTTTTTGTGCCTTTTGGGCGGCGTCCTTGCCATCAAACATGGATACAATCTCAAACGCGAGCCGCTTCTTGACGCTCATAGGATCAGGCTTCATTTGATCAAGAAGCGTGTCAATGTGCTCTTGTGTCAGGTCGGTCGCAAGGTCCAAGTATTGGGGAACAAGAGCATCGGTCATGGACATGGTTTTCCCGAATTTGTCCTCAGGTGTATCAGTGAGTGCGATAAAGTTTCCGAAGCTTTTGCTCATCTTTCGTCCGTCAAGCCCTAAAAGAAGCGGAGTCGTAATGACGAACTTCTCTTTCTTTCGGATGTCTTTCATCAGCGTTCTTCCTGCGAGCATGTTAAAGGTTTGATCAGTTCCTCCCAGCTCCAAATCGACGTTCATCGCGACTGAGTCGTACCCTTGCATCAAAGGGTATAAGAATTCATGTAGCCCGATCGGTTTTTCTTCTTTCAGTCTTTTCTGGAAGAGATCGCGCTCAACCATCTGCTGTACTGTGAAGTGGGACGCAAGTTCAATGATATCTCCGAACGAAAGTGTATTGAGCCACGTCGAATTAAACTTCACGACAGAAGGATTGGTTTTCGATTCAAAATCAAGAATACGGGATGCCTGTTCTTTGTAGGTTTTGACATTTCGGGTGATTTCTTCCTCGGTGAGCATCCGCCGCATCTGTTCTTTATCTGACGGATCTCCGAGTCTTGCCGTGAAGTCGCCGACAAGAAAGGTAATTTTGTGTCCGAGTTTTTGAAACTGGGATAACTTTCGGAGACCGATCGCATTTCCCACATGAATCACGGTTGCCGTAGGATCAATCCCGACATACATCGTCAGCTTCTTCCCCGTAAGGAGCACTTCACGAAGGGCTTCTTTTGATGGGTAGATTGCCTCTATCCCCCGTTTCAGAAGAATAGTGTCAATAAATGTTGTGTCATTGTGTGTGTCTTTTTTCATAGATGATTTCCTTTCTTAGTATATCAAAAAAAACCTCCCGCGCGGGAGGTGTGTGTCACAGTTACTTAGATGACGCTCTCGCGCGAATAGATAAATCGTCCGTAGTAATAGGATGAATAAAACCGCTGTTCCATATAGCCTTAGTATCATATTTTCTGGAATTACGCAAGAAGATGGCGTCTTGGTATAATGCATCCTATGCATGATTTTGTTACAATGGTCGCAGCACGTATGAAGATACTTCAACAGTGGATGCGACGCCGTGCCCGTGAGTTCCAAACACAAAACGGAAGACTCACAATATCAGAGCGACGATCCCGTATCCGACTCTACAACC
>DATEUZ010000022.1:0-2210 GCA_035282885.1 Patescibacteria group bacterium
ATGTTACAAAAATAAAAGGACTGCAAGCTCTCTTCTCTCTAAAGGAGTTGCCCAGCTCCTCTATTCAATTTTAGACGCGGGGGTGGATGATACGATTGCCATTCTTGATGAAGTGTCCATCAATCTCGAATACATGGACAGGCAGGTGTTTGAAGCAGATTCAAAAGCAATTGTTGAGGAAATCTCTCTCCTTCGACGAAACATTATTTATTTCCAAACAATCCTCAAGCCTCAAATCCCCCTTTTCAACTCACTTGAGAAAGGACAAATCAAGCTGTTAAATGGACAGTTGTCGGCATATTGGGGCACAATTGTGGACCGCACGAATCGTATGTGGGATCGGTTGGAAGATGCGCATGAACTTATCGAAGGACTTTTTGCAACCAATGAATCACTTGTTCAGTTTCGAACCAATGAAGTGATTAAGGTGTTGACAATTTTTTCCGTTATGCTTATGCCCTTAACGCTTCTTTCCGGCATTTATGGCATGAACCTTATCAGTTTACCTCTTGCAAACCATCCGCAATCGTTTCTCTTTGTTTCTTTTCTTATGCTTCTGGTGACTCTTGGAATGATTTTGTTTTTCAGATTCAAGAAATGGCTTTAGAAAAGTTTTTGTTGGATTTCCTGTGGAACAATCTGCGACTGTTTGAACATTTTTGCTTCACTCTTCGGTTTGAACCTGGCGCACGGAAAAAAGACTTTCTCCTGCTGTCTTCGGATTGCTTCTTCCTCCCGTATATCTTGAAGCGTTTTCCCTGACAGTACCGACTTGTCTACCGAAAGAATTTCGTTCCGGGAGGCATTCTTATCCTTTACTTTTTTCATCAACCAAACATCGTCATCTTTCTGTCTCCAATGAAACAAAGAAAAATGACCTTTAAGCCTTCCTTTTGTGCCGTTTAAAAGTAACATCAGTTCTCCCCGGCGAAGTGCTTTGGGAAGTGCTTCCTCTATAT
Organism: Patescibacteria group bacterium; assembly: GCA_035282885.1. Classification (GTDB taxonomy): domain Bacteria; phylum Patescibacteriota; class Microgenomatia; order DATDVM01; family DATDVM01; genus DATDVM01. The sequence continues at coordinate 960 of DATEUZ010000022.1, forward strand.
AGGCTGCTTTCGTTAAAAGTCCTTTATCCCTATCAATCAGAAAAAACACACCTTTGTCCCACAAAATCACCTCACCGCTTCCCTGTTTCCCTTCAGGAACGTAGCCTTCAAACGGACCGAATTCAAACGGGACTGAGCCGGTTTTATACGCCAGCCGCATCCTGGAGTGTTCCATTGAAGGTCCCACAGGAAACTGCCATGAGAGAAGTTTGTCCTTCTGCTGCAAACGGAAGTCAAAATGAGGACGTTGTTCTCCGACTGCATGATGTTTGGAAATGTAATAGCGTAACGGTTCTTCTTTAGCCATGTCCTACCCATAAGAAGCATATCATACGTACGCAAGTACCAAAATTGTTTGTAACTGTGACACAGATCTTCTCTATTCAACAAAGTCGAGTTTGAGTAAACAAAAGAGAATTTTTGAATACATAATCTCTCTTACGAGAGTTGCAGACTCGAGTAAGAGGAGTATATACTCACTCTGATGGATGATCAATTTATCAGCGATCTCTGCGCGTTTCTCGGATATCCTGAAGAAACACGCCAAAGACTGGAAGACAGTCTCCAAAAGACGCTTTTCTTTAATCTCTCTACAACCCTCCTTTCCTTTCTTCCTGAAGAAAAAAGAAAATCATTGGCTCAGATCGTAAAAGAAAACCCTCCTTCTAAACTCCCAATCCAGCAATGGATAACAGAGCAGCAATTCTCTCAGGACCCGCATCTTGCCACGCTTCTTGCTGAAACAGCCGATAGAACCTATCAGGATTTCTTTCTCCTTCTGATGAAGGATATGGACGCCATAGAACGATTCAGGCTTCTTGATTATGCGAGGAAGTACACATAATGGCAGAAGATCAAGTAGAACAGCAACAACCAAAAGAAGAGGTTTCATCGAAAGAGAACCTCGTCGATTCACTCAAAAAACTTGAGAAAAAGGCGAGGCTAAAATACTACGCGGCATTTACAACAGCCGTCGCAGGGGTTGTGGGAGTCACAACAGGAGTTGAAGTTGTTTCGAAAACACATCCCGATACCTGGCCTGCTGTCGCGGCTGTTTCTCTCGGAGCATTTCTTTTTGGCGTTGCAAAGGGAGTTCAGTACAGAGAGGAAAGGGCTCACGCGGCAAACCTCTTGGAGAAAACGCTGGAAAGTAAAGATACACCTTCTTCAAAAGTAAGTTAAAATTCTCTCCGACCCTCTAAAGCACGTTTCAATGTCACTTCATCTGCATATTCTGAATCAATGAACAAA
>DATEUZ010000023.1:0-3323 GCA_035282885.1 Patescibacteria group bacterium
CATAGACAGTAGTGTACCATAGAAGTATCTCAACTTCAATAAACCTCCATGGGCTGACGCCCATGGTTTTGTTTCGCACTGTTCGGGCCTTACGCGGTTATTGATAACGCTTTATCTCTGATCTTATGATCAGAGTTTTAGCTTTCTTGAAATAAAAACCTTGACAAACGAAAATCAAAGTTGGTAAAGTTAAAGCACTATGAAAAACATACGTTATATTCTCATTGCTCTCTTTTTTCTCTTTTCCGTCACTCTTACACAAGTTGGCGCTGAGGAGGCGACGACATCAAGTTCTCCAAATGAAGCAGCGCGTACCCGAAACCAGGAAACGCTGAAAGCTAAACAGGAACTTCTTGAACAAAGAAAAGCACACATTGAAGAACAGATAGAACTTCGCAAGAATGAAATAGAAGAGGCGAAAGAGCGCATCAAGGAACGGAAAGAAGAAATAAAGCAAACCATGGAAGATATCCGTGAAGAGTTTAAGACACGGTTAGAGGAACTCAAAGACGAAAGAAAACAGAAAATTATCGAACATCTTGATGAAATGTACGGAAGGATTAACGATCGCTGGACCGATCACTTCCTCCGGGTTCTTGACAGACTCACAAAAATCTTAGATAAAATTGAGCTCCGTGCAGCCGAAGTGACATCAACTGACGTCGCTGATGCGATTGCCGATGCGAGAACTGCAATAGCAACAGCGAAAACCGCAGTCGAAGAGCAAGCAGCAAAGGAATACATCGTTGATTTGTCAGACGAGGAGATGTTAGGTGAAGCTGCTCGAGCAGTACACGAACAGCTTCGGGCTGATCTGAAGGCAACACGCAACAAAATACAGACATCAAGAGAAGCAGTACATACGGCATTCCAAGCCCTTCGGGATGCTCTCGCAAGCCAACAGCAAACAGAAACTGAAGAAACAGGAGAGGAATAATCTATGCCAGAAGAAGTCAATAAAACCCAACAACAACCAGTAGAGCAACCGACACCACAGCCGACTCCAGAACCTACTCCACAACCTATTTCTGAAAGGGTGGAAGAGGTACCAAAAGCAGACCCTCAAGCAGGCCATCCCAGACAGTCAAAGCAACCACTTCTCATGCTGACAGGTCTTTTAGTTCTCCTGCTTCTCGGTGCGGTTGCGTTTTATTTGTATAAACAATCGATGTACCAACCGCCGGCAGAGACTCCAGAACAGGAAGAACAGGTGAATTTACGAGACGCAGTGAATGAAGCTGGGTTGAAGGTTCAAAATGTTTCCGGTGCGACCGATCTTCCGACCATCGAAAAAGAAATCACTCAAACCGAAGTTGCCTCACCGGAAGCGGATATAGACGCACTCGACGAAAAAGCTTCAGGACTCTAAACGTTTTTTCCTTCTGGCAAAGACGTTTCTCCGTTTTGTGTCAGTGCAAGAACTTCACCGTTTTTCAAATAACGGAATGCTAAGCCTTCTTCCCATGTCTTTTCGTAGTACGCCGCACGCATCATCTGAAGAAAATCGCCATGGGACACAAGAAGACACTTATTGTTTTCTAGCGTCACAGTCAGTTCCTGCAACACATGTCTGGCTCGTAGATAGACCGCAAGAAATTCTTCAGCTCCTTCAACGCCCAGAAAGTAGTGACTTTCATGAATAATATGGATTTCCTTCGCGTATTTTTCCTTGTCTTTGGAAGGAATTCCTGTCAACACACCATAGTCTCGTTCTATGAGACCACCGATTATTTCAACCTTCACTCTAAGTATCCGTGAAATAATAGTCGCAGTCTCAACTGCTCTTTGAAGCGGCGAACTTAAGATAAAAGTAATCTTTGCATCTTTGAGCACTGTTGCAGCTTCTTCGGCTTGTTTCCTTCCCAAGAATGTGAGGTGGGTATCTCGATGACCATTTAAGATATGACGTTTGTTATCTTCATCTTGCCCATGACGCATGAGGTAGAGTGTGGGTTTCATGTCCCACAGTCTAGCAAAGGAGTATGATTGCTGCAACTCCACACCTTTTACATGCGTTCTTTTTTCTCCTAGGATAAAGATATGACCACCAGTACGATTCAGCTCTGTCCTCAAAAAGCAGTGTATGATCTCTTTGTAAGATTTTTGACAAACAACATCCTAGTTGATAGAGTACATACATTGTGACAGACGAGATACAAACACAACCCCCACAGACCGTCCAGCCGAAACAAAATGGGTGGAAAGTTGCCTTCATGGCACTTCTCGGGATTTGTGTTATTGCAACGGTCTACTATGCAGGAACCCAGATCGGAACGGTCCAGCAACAACCCTTTCCGTTAAATAAAACTCATTCCGAAGAAGACAAGAAATTTGACGCAGAAGTTCCTGAAAAAAAGACGGAAAACACGAATATCTTTTATGTTGAAGACAATGCGCTTTTATCCTACGATCTGACCACAAAACAGAAAAAAACCTGGATTCCGAAACCAATAGGAACGACTGACTTCGTATCTTATAAAGGACTTCGTCTTCTGGACGATACAACACTTGGCTTCGGAAGGTGCAACATAAAGACCGGGGATTTCGGATGCGCTTTGTACCTTCTTGATTTGACAAATGGCCAGGAAACGAAAGTCAAAGGATTTGACGCAAAGACGCTTCTTGATTCACTGGATTTCTTATCGCCAAAAACCTATGCCTATCTCACCACGACAGATACCGCATGGCAGCTTTTTGTCACGGAAGATGGAACCGTCTCAACCTTAGAAGACCTTCCTCAATCGCTCGGAGGGAGAGGCGGATTCCTAGAAGACGCAAATATGATGCGTTTTTCTCCAAACGGAAAAAGTCTTATGCATATCTCAACAGCCTCACCAAGAAATATAACCGATTTCACAGTCCACATCTATGATCTAGCGTCCGGCAAAAATCAGGTGGTCGAAAATGCGACCCAGCCTTCCTGGTTAGACGACACACACATCGTCTACCGTAACTACTCAGGAAGCGGAAGTGACGGGTTGTATGTCTACGATGTGTCCGCAAAGACGTCCACAAAAATACAGGGAAGCACGAAGTCTTCGTATCATCCCGAAGTGCTCAAGGGTACAAGGAACGTTATATCGTATGAATACGATACGAAAGAAGTCCGTATCTATGATCTGGAGAAAAGGACACAGACGACGGTTGCGACCCAGGCTCTTTCCGGTTTTTGGGTCACACCGACCCTCGTTTCCTATACCAAAACACAACCCTGTAGTGACGAGTGCATGGGACCGATTGACTACACACCTGTGTCCCTGGTCGCCTATGATCTTTCATCTCAAACAGAGAGTGCCTCTCTTCCGATCAATGCCTCGTCTTTC
>DATEUZ010000024.1:0-9139 GCA_035282885.1 Patescibacteria group bacterium
ATTTGAGTAGAGAGCAAGAACCGCACCGTTTCTTGGGTCTTGTACGACAACCGCGCCGATATATGAACCCAAGGCTTTGGCAACGACCTGCTGCAGTCCAAGGTCATGATACAAATAAATGTTTTTCCCGACCACAGGTACTTCTTTCCCGAGCTCTCTTACCACCTCGCCCTTCGCATCAACTTCCACAAGTTCCCTGCCATCCTGACCCCGCAGGTATTCCTCATAGGTTTCCTCAATCCCCGCGCGCCCGATTCGATCCCCCATCCTGTACCTTTCTTCTATAAAAAGAGGACTTTGCAGCTCCTCCTTCGATATCTCACTCGTAAATCCTAGAACATGTGCGAAGAGTTCAGGATAGAGATATTGTCGGGTCGTATCCACCTCAAGGTTTTGGGATGACTCATGGGAAGAAAGATACTGCAATGCCTCATCTCGCGAAATCACTTTATACGTTCCGTCGATCTTTTTGAGTCGAAATCCAGGCACATTACGCGTCAACACCTCACTGTTTCTGTCGTACACAACGCCGCGGGGGGCATGGAGAATTCGTATTTGGATTCTGTTCCCATCCGAAAGGACCCTATTTGTACTCCCCTCTATGACCTGGAGCTGGAGTAACCGAATAAACAAGGCAAAAAAAACAAAAAGCGCAATAACATAAAAAAGAAGGTGCCTCCAGGTTGAGACATAGACACGCGAGGTAAGTACGTGTTTATTCGCAATGAGCGACACCAGTCCTTCCTGCCAACTCTGCCCTCTGGGGCTGTCAAAGGACTCCTTTGTCTTCGATCTGTGCTTTGTCACACTGTCAGAAAATGCTGATCCAAATTTCATAATCTATCCCGGAAATCCAGTTGTATTGGTTGTTCTCCTTGAAGTTCTACGTCAACAAAGGAAATAACAGGTTTGAGAATGATCATTAAAAGGACTTCTGCGACTGCTCTCCAGATATTCCATGGGGCAGACGTCGCCAGCGAAAAAAGGAAGGAGGATACAAAAACAACGGCTGAGACCGCCAAGATGTGACTTGACCAGACATTCTTACGAAAAAAGGAAAAAAGGACAATAGTCGTGAGAAATAAAAGTGCAGACATTCCAAGTAACCTTCCTGAAAGAAGGTCTAAGACGATTCCTGCGATGAACGAAAAAATAATCGCGTCCTTAGGTGTTCGAATCGCTGCCCAAAGAACCACGAGAAGAAGGACGAGATTGATAGGTGCGAACGTTGTTTGCAAAAACGCAAAAAGTAAAAGTAGTAGATAGATCCACACACGTTTCATTCGATGGTACACTCCCTTACAACATAATAAATACTGTCCTCACTTCACGGATATCAAGTAAAGGTTTGACTTCTGCTTTTTGAAATACCTCAGCTTCTTCCTTTTGGATATGGGCAATTCTTCCCACCAACAGTCCCTTCGGGTACTCCAGATTTTCACCACTCGTCACGACCAAGTTCCCCTCCTCAATTTTTTCTTCCTGTAAGACTTGGTCCAGAAGGAGTCCTGACTGAAACTGACCTAAAAGAATCCCCTTTGCAATACCCTCTTGAAGAAGTATCTCCACAGCTAACCTTGTGTCGGGATCGGTAATCAGTTGTACAGTGGAAAAACGGGGATACACCTCTTTTACTTTCCCTAAGACAACATTTTCTGAGATAACGACCATTCCCTCTTTGACGCTTTGGTCGCTTCCTTTATCGACGGAAAGGTACCGATCACCGCCGAGTGTTTTTGCGGGTAGAAGGGAGAATGTTATCGGATTCGTCGCAGACAGTTGAGCGCGTAACGCTTTATTTTCATCTTCCAGCTCGTTGATTCGGACTACCTCACCGTGGAGTCTGTTTATTTCTGACTCAAGAAAACGGATCTGTTCATGCTGCTTTTGTATTTCAAACACGACAACAACATTTTCCCTGACAGATTGGTAGCTTCGATATAGACCGAACTGCACCGGAATACTGACGTATTCAGTTGCACGACGAAACGGCGAAAGAAGTCCAAACCCGTCCAGCACCATAAGAAGAAAAGAAACGACCAGGAGTGTCGAGACAAACGAAAGTTGTTTCGTAACAGAGACATCTTCATACATACGTGTTCAATACTCCCGAACTACTACAAGCTTCAAGAGCGCCCTGCAATTCTTGCAGGGGTGAATTGAAGCTGTTGCAACATTTTCCTCTCAGGGCTTTGAAGCCACTGACTTTCGTCAGTGGAAAATGTTACTTCAATCCGCCGGTGACTCTGACTTTTTCGAGAAGCTCCATTTCATCAAGGAGTTTTCCGCACCCTCTCACAACAGCAGTCATGGGATCATCCGCAATCCACACCGGCATCCTTGTCTCTTTTGCAATTAAACGATCTATCCCTACTAAAAGACTTCCTCCTCCAGCGAGTGTTATTCCTCGTTCAAGGATATCAGCAACAAGTTCCGGAGGAGTCTCCTCGATTGTCTCCGAAATCGCACGAATAATCTGTCGTATAGGAAGCGCGATCGCCTCACGAATCTCAGAGGAGGTTACTTTCACCGATCGAGGGAGACCTGTTTCAAGGTCACGACCACGGAGCACGGTTTCCCGTTCCTCTTCTTCAGGAAAAGCCGAACCAACTGCAATTTTGACGTCTTCTGCAGTCCGTTCTCCGATAAGAAGTCCGTATTTCGCACGAGCGAAATTGATAATCTCCTGATCAAGCTCATCTCCTGCTATGCGGATTGACCGATTAATCACAATACCGTCCAAAGAAATAACCGCTATCTCAGAGGTCCCACCACCAATATCCACGATCATGTTCCCTGCAGGTTCATCTATCGGAAGTCCCGCGCCGATTGCAGCTGCCATTGGTTCTTCTATAAGATAGGCAACACGCGCTCCTGCATTGAGTGCAGCATCTTGCACTGCCCGACGTTCCACTTCTGTCACGCCTGACGGGATTCCCACAACAACGCGGGGACGCGGAATTTTAGGAAACCGGGATGGAGTCTGATGCACTTTTTTAATATAGTACTCGAGCATTGCGGCTGTTGAATCAAAATCAGAAATGACTCCATCGCGAAGCGGACGAATCGCAACTATCGTTGCCGGAGTCTTCCCAAGCATGCGTTTCGCCTCTGTTCCGATGGCAATGATCTGTTTCGTTTTTTTGTGTTGGGCAACGACCGATGGTTCCCGAATCATAATGCCCTTGCCGCGGACGTAGACCAGGGAGTTTGCAGTGCCAAGATCAATACCGATATCATGGGAAAAAAGCCCCAGTAAGTAGTTAATCACGTTACTTTGATCCTTCTTTTCTTATCGAGCGTAGTGTACCATGACATGTCTTTACTGACAACAATAAAAAGCGCTCATCTTGCGAAAGAGTCGAACTTCTCCTACAATGCTCCTGATGAAACAGCAAAAAACGTTTGACGGAATATTCCAGAATAAAACCGTCCTTCTTTTTTCTTCGTTGACCCTTCTCACGCTCATGATTCTTCCTTTCTTTACCACATTTAACGAGTTTCTGACGTCTCTTGCACTAAAATCTTCTTTCTACAGAACCATTCAAGACGTTCTCGTCCCAACGGAAGCCAAAATGGTTTCCTTTTTGTTACAACTTACTGGCATGGAAGTCCGAGTCCAAGCTTTTGCCATCTCGTTCTTGAAGGATAATGTCTGGCAAACATTCACGATTTCCTGGAACTGTATCGGCTGGCAATCTGCGGTTCTTCTTATCATCACGCTTCTCACCGGATTACAGGGACCGTATACAGTGAGATCAAAATTCGAAACAATTCTTTTCGGAGTGTTAGGCACAGCTCTTGTCAATATTCTTCGCATCACAGTCATTTTTCTTCTCGCGTATTATCTCAATCGAGAAGTCGCCCAGTATTTCCATGACATTGGTGCAACGATTGTTTTTATCTTGTGGATGTTTCTCTTTTGGTACATAGCGTATGCCTATGTCCTTGAGGTCAACGAAGCTGACTCACGCGTATAAAAAGAAGACTATGTCACATCTCAATCAGAAATATACCTTCCAGTCTATCCTTCTTGTTTTTGTGTTCCTTTTGATGATCCTTCCCTTTTTCGTGACGTTTCAGGAATTTTTGACGTTCCTTCTCATGAAAGTTTCTCTTTACAGAGCGTTACAGGAAACTGTTGTCCCGTTCGAGACAGCACTTACCGCGGGTCTTTTGCGTTTTTTCTCGATTGAGGCAAGAGCATACCCTTCTTCGATTACTTTTCTCAAACAGGGAGAGTGGCAAACGTTTACAATTGCATGGAACTGTGTCGGCTGGCAGAGTTTTGTACTTCTTGGAATCAGCCTTGTCACGGGACTACAGGGAAACTATCCCGCTCTTTCAAAAATCGTCACAATCCTTTTTGGCCTTTCTGGAACATTTCTGGTCACAATCGCAAGGTTGTTTCTTGTCTTTGTCTTCGCATATTTTTCAGGTCCGGTTGTTGCGCGTGTATTTCATGATTATTTCGCTACGATTATGATGGTCATCTGGCTTCTTTTTTTCTGGTGGTTTTCGTTCCGCTTTCTTCTTCATAAACCTGGGGAAGAACAAGCCCAACAAGAATAGCCAAAGAAGGTTCTCAGGAAGCGGCTCACTAAAAGTAATTGACAGAATTGGACCATTTGAAGCCCCTGTATCAAAAGAATACCATTCACGAGTCTCTCCAGCCTGCCATTCTGTCGCGGATGACTTGAGACGAAACCCAAGAGCGTTTCCTGGAGTCCATCCGCTCCGGCTAATAATTTCCGAAACAATCCCCGATACATCTCCAGTTTGGTACCATGAATTCTGGGTATAAGAAGGCGGGACATATGTCACACTCGCCGAAGTCAGTGAACGAGTAGAATCAACATCACTCCATCCGCTAGATCCTTCAGTAAAGGCTGACGTATTATCTTCGTCAAACCCTTGAATCGTCACAGTGATATTTGTTGTCGTTGAAGTAAAATATGCCTTTCCAGAAAGCGAAGCATTGAGAATGGTCGCGCTTTTGGGAATATTAATGTCGGGAAAACGTATTGGTACTAAACTGTAAAAGTCCTGATCTGCATAATAAGAAAGGCTATTACCTGTTATATACAGCCAAGACTCCTCATCTGTTCCCCATCCATCATTGTTACTCGAATTTACCTGCGTATTGAGGCTTTTCATTAATTGAAAAGTTGCATCTGTATCAGCTAAATCTGTCCATGAACTTCCTTGGTTTGACGTATAGGTCAATACGCCGTTACTTCCTCCCTCCCAAGTGAGGTCGGTATACGGTGAACTGTTCGTAGACGTAGGATACCGAAAATCATAGGTTCCGCTACTGGTTGAACTTGGGGACTTGACGTACATCCTGTAGGTTTTACTTGGCATCAAGGTATATCCACTCGAAAACACAGCCGTCAACCACTGCTTGGTATCCTCTATTGTCCTGGACGCCAGCGTTCCTGTTCTTTTACTTGTCCCGTCTTCTGACAACACATAGTAGAGATCATCAGCTGGACGCCCTGTAATCCCCTCTAGAAACATCCTGAATCCATGAACCTGCAGAGGGCTTGAAACCGTTATTTTTTCACCCACCCACCAAGAATTGCTGTAGACATTATCTGCGACATTGTTGTAGAAGGGATTTCCCTCATATGAACTGTCTGTAAAGTCAAGCACGTACACAGCCGAAGAGTCAGGAGCGTAGTAATCCCAGGAAGAACCGGTGGAGGCAATCCAGATAAAATCAGTCGTGTTGTTAATCGGAGCGAAGTATCGAACCCGAATATAGTTGGTCGAACTCGCGCTTGAGGAATAGATTACGATGTGGTAATAGGTGCCTGCTGTAATCGCATAGTTTGTGACAGACACCGTCCACCATCCAGCTGCCGTTGGCGTTACTGTTCCACTCGTGAGGACCGTACTTGACGGTTTATGCTGGTTCGTTCCGTCATCACTACGAAGCTCAACAGTATACGTCGGAGGAGTCCCTCCCTTCCCACCGACATAAAATCTTATTGCATTTACTGTTTTGCTGTTTTGTGCCATAAATCGAAAGGCAAATTTCTTAGTGGACGTGTCAATTGCTTCGTCATAGAGTGCAGTACTCACCGTATCATTGCCGTAATACCCTTGTATTTCAAGCCGATCAAACTCGATCCTATATGGAGTTGCTGTTCCTGTCGTCCAAACCAAAGGGAAGAAGTAGCGATCAATAGCCGGGGCCATCGGGTAGCGATGACCTCCATCATCATTTGTGATCCTTGTTACTTTCGACCAAGAACTTCCATCGTAGTAGGCATAGGCAATCTCTTCCCGTTCGCTGTCTTCATAGTTTTCGTCGTTTTTCCACACTACGTATAATTTCGTTTTACCGTCAGTCGTAATAACTGGATCACGATGCAGATCCCAGGTCACATTTTCTGTGGTATCAGAAAGAAGTGTCTGACTGCTCCAACTACTCGTATACTTCCGATACGCAATTCGTTGTGTTCCAGAATCAACATAGGCAAGATGAATATAACCGCTATCGTCTGCAGTTGCCGAGAAGTTATCATTCGCTTGTGAAGAAGACGTAATCGATGCCTCTGATCCCCAGCTGACCGATGAAAGCGGCGTGTTTTTCCAGTACACGGTACTGCTTCGATAGTAGATATTTGCAAGATTCGTTCCGTAGATCACAAGCGTTGTCGAAAGATTCCCCGAATAGCTCCCTGCGGTAAACATCGCTGTTCCTAAATCGATCGTTCCGCTTCCCCAGGTTGCCCCATCGTCTGTTGAGGACTTCACATAAACACTTTCCGATCCTGATTGATTTTTATGATATGACGTCCAGAGTTTTCCTCCACTTTCCCTGACAATAACAGCTCGTTTCGCATAGCCTGTTGAGTCAACAACGGTATATTCCGTGCCTGCGGACCAACTATCGCTCCCCTGCGAATAGGTATATTTCTTAAAATACAGAACTCCGCCGCTACTTGTGCTATAGACGATGTAGATGTGATTCGAATCATCGATCGTAAGACTGCTCTGATACGTCCCGCCTCCAGACTTGACTACACTTTCTTGTGACCATGTTGTATACGGTGAAGAGCTGGTTCGATATACTAAATCCGTCCCATTCCCATAGAGCAAAAACAACGTTCCCGAGTACCCTGACTTCACTAATTTCCGTTGTTGAGGCAGACCGGTTGCCGTAGCAGAAGTTGATTGAGCAACTTGCGTGTATGTCACCGAAAGTCGTGGTGCGGTCGTAGAATCTTTATCATAGGATTCTGCATAGATATACTGGTTTCCGGGACCGCCAGAGGAGGAACTGATAATCACAAAGGCCATGTCATTATTTGCTGACCAACCGCTCCTATCAACAATCTCCTGGGCTTCATCGGTAAGATCAGGTGTTGAAAAATCCGTATCGTTTGAAGGAATCGACGGAGACCAGGCAGTTGACGCTGAAGTCTTGGTTCTGTTTTCTATGTTTTTACTCGTCGCGGTAAAGGCAGACGAATCATCAACATCTTCTCCATAGATCGTCAAGGTTGGCGCAGTATCACCAGAGGTTAAGCTGTCATGTTCACGAAACGTGACTGATGCCGAATAGATATCGGCTCCTTGAGGAATATTCACCGTCTGAAACCGCATGCCGACATGTTGATTGACAGAACCAGTTGCGTTCCATCCCAGAATTAAGGAAGTGTCACTGATATCTGTCGTTCCTTCATCTGGTTCATCTGCGTCATCAGCGCTTGCTCCGACTTGCTCATAAATATCAGTATCTATCCGAACGGGATAGCGTATAGCATCAATACCAGACTCTTCAAACCTCTCCTGCCAATAAAACACGTTCTCGCCTAACGGAAGCTTTGCTGTTTGGATGGGAACCTTTGTCCCGTTCGCATCGAACGCTTCCGGATCTTCCCGAAACGTAAGTGTTGGTGTCTCGACATTCCCTTCTGTTGTGACTTTCCAGACAAATGAATGTGGTGCCTCGGATGTTTTTAGGATTTTCCACAATCGAACTCCTGTCGCGGTGATCTCAAACTCAACATCTAAAGACAACGACCAGACATTTTGGAAAACAACACGTCCACCCTGCACGATCGGGAGATCAAGTACCCCAGTTTCCTTGACTTTATCAATACTCTCTAACTCAACCATCATGCTCTGTCCGCTTCTTCGGGATGTGACACGATACCCAATCCGTGAACGAAAGATCTCTATCATGACCGGTGCTCTTTCTACTTTGAAGACGTCTTCATACTCTCCTAGCGTAAGATCAACCTCTTTCCATGCTTCGTCTGGATTGTTGTAGTCTTCTTTATAGTGCATCACTCCTATCGATCCTTCCCAGGTCTTGGTTCCATCAGGATTCTCGAATGTTTTTGAAAACTGTGTTCGTTCATCAATCGCTTCTTTTCTGACCGGAAGGATTTGATCTGTCATTTCAGGAACCTGGATTGAGGGACTCTCCAATGTCAACGTACCGTCGCCGTTATCATACGTTCTCGTCGTTTCAGTCCGACGTTCCATGATCTCTGTCCGATCTTGCGCTCGAGCCACACCGTAAGAAAAAGGAAGATATAAAAGAAAAGAACTCAACACAAAACTTCCCAAAACGATCATCGCTACCCACACCGAGAACCGATGAGGCTGTATTTTGAATGAATGAAACGTACGGTGGGATGTTCCTGAGATGAAGACTGGCAGGATATTTCTCTGCACCTGCATCTTTGAGTGAGCAGGGACAAGTTTCGGACTACGGAAAAGCCACCGATAAATGCTTCCTCTTTTGATAAGATCTGTAATTCGACCAGTCTTTGGTGTACGAAACCAGGGACCTTCTTTTTCTTCCAAAAGACCTTTGATAGAAGCATACGCTTGAAACGGCACAAGAAGGTACGAAAGGACAACAAACGAGAGAATACCCAAAAAGTCCTTCTCTTCAGACTCTTCTAAAAATAACCCGACTGAGTTCATCAGCGGTAGGGATAAAAGATTGCTAAAAACGAGTGACCAACCCCAAAGACTTGTCCAGAAGGGAAGCTGTGCGCGAAAGATCACTTCAGAGAGAAACCAGGACAGGGTTCCTATCAAGAAGAAAAACGACTGGAGATAGTAGGGAGAAAGATACACGAGTTCAAGTTTCTCCGCGGGAGTCATATGG
>DATEUZ010000025.1:0-5231 GCA_035282885.1 Patescibacteria group bacterium
TTCCTCTTCTGCTTGGATACTGGATTCCATTAAATATCTACTTCTTCTTCCGATTGAGGCATAAAAAGACCTTATTAAACCACTGCTTCTTTGCTCTTTCATTTTTGATGGCAGGTTATTCTGATGTTCAGCTGGCAATCATGCTCGGTATGTTCTACTGTATCAAGGTCGCCGTTCATCTTGGTCGCCAAAAATTGGGTACCTCTCTTGTCTTGAAAAGTTTAATGAGTTATCTGCCTTCTTTCGGCCTGTTGTTCACTGGATTCTTCCCAATGCTACAGGCTGCCTTTTCTTTCTCAAAGACTGAAATGTTTGAAAGCTTGGTTGGTTGGGGCGGAGCTGAATCACTTGGCGTTGACGTTTTAGCGTTCTTTCTTCCTCCTTCGGATAATTTATTCTTCGGCTTTTTTACCCGAGGTCTTCTCGGCTCGCTGTCCATGGAGTGGGAGTCAACCGTTGCCTATGTTGGTGTTTTTGCTCTCATCTCAGTGGTCGTTCTTATTGTCCGTAAGCTCCACAGGAATACATCTGTCTTTGATTGGCTGCTTACTTGGGCTGTTTTTCTTATATTTGCTTTGGGTCCGCGTTTAAATATCGCCGGTCGTGGTTTGTTCTCCTTGGACGGATTGAACTTCTCCTGGAGCCCTCCACTTCCTTTTGCCATTTTTCATTTTCTCCCATTTCTTCAACATTTCAGGACTCCAGGACGGCTAATGATTATGGTTTCGCTTAGCACGGCTGTTCTGGTAGGCTACCTGTTTGCAAAGGTGCTCCCACGAATAAGAGTAAAATGCCGTCTCTTGCTTGCTTTTTGTCTTACTCTGTTATTTTTTCTTGACGGATTTAAACTTCTTGATCTCACCAGTCCTTCTGTGTCTGCCTTTTACTATAATCTGGGCAATGAGTCTCAGGAATACACGATACTTGAGATTCCATTAGTCATACGCGGGAGATATTCTGACTTAGGTCAGACCGATGCGAGATTTATGTATGATCAAACGATTCATAACAAACGGGTATTAGGAGGTTATATCATCTCTGTCCCAGACAAGTATTTTGTTAAGGCTCGAGAAGATCCTGTCCTTGGGAGTATCGTACTTTTACAAAATGACCCTTCCTCAATATCAAGCTTGCCGCAGGTCTCTCAGTTAGAGGTTGAAAAATTTCTCCGCATATATTCACCAAGATACATCGTCCTCCGATCGCCGTTTAATACGAGTTGGCAGATGCGTCGGTTTTTAAGAGATACTTTTCATCTTAAAGAAGTTTTCTCGAACGGAGCAATAACAGCATTTGAAATTTTAAATGAATAGGCTCCCATCCTACCAATGGATTTATTCTCTATAAGAGGGGCTCTATAGATATGAGGCTCATATTGAGAGGTTTTCGCCAAAAACAGGATCTACTTATTGTTCTCTTTCTTTTTGTTCTTTCATTGATTGTTTATCTAAGTAATGGACGACGGATTGAGAGTTCCGATGCTGTCCCTGCTTCCATCTTGCCTTTCTTGATCGTCAGACAGAAGACGATATATTTCGATGGGTTTGTCGAAGAGTCTCGACTATTTTATCACGGAAAGGATCCGTATTCTTTTTTCTTACATTCCCTTCGAGGACACTCTGTGTCAGCGTTTCCTATCGTTCTACCAGTAGTGCTTACTCCACTCTATTTTTTTTATAACTTGTCTTTAGAAGTCAGGGGCATTCCTTTTACTTTTCACGACATTCGATATCTCCAGAGTCATCTATTCTTTCTTAAACTGTCTTCCTCTCTGATCACTGCATTTTCTGGAATTTTGCTCTATGTTTGCCTGCTACGAATTTGGCGTAACAAAAGAGTCGCCTTGTTGACTACAGGCATCTACCTTTTTGGCTCAAATGCTTGGGTTATCAATAGCCAGGAGCTGTGGCAACACGGGTTGGAAAATCTGCTTTTCTATTCTCTAATCTTTCTTTCGCTTCGCTATTTTATTGAAGATCCTTCTCACCGTCTTCTCCCTTATACTCTGATGGGTGGATTGCTGGCTCTTTTCATTCTTAACAGACCAGGAATTTTTGCCCTCTCCTTTCCGTTCTTTTTTACGTCTCTTTTGCTTCTCTCTCGGGGTTACGTCCGATCGTTTGTCGGTTTTCTTATGGGTTTTTTGCTTTCCGGATTCCCTTTCTTTGTATATAATCACTACTTCTTTGGGAATTTCCTTCTAGGATCTTATGCCTTTACACTGGATTCTATTGCTACTCCCAAGCTTACTGCTCTTGCTGGAATGTTCTTTTCTCCAAGTAAGGGATTTTTCATTTATTCTCCAGTTTTCCTCTTTTCCATTATCGGTATCTATCTTAGTTTCCGAAGTCGGAAGTCGCTGGGACGGTATTTTTTCCTGTCATTTCTTCCGATGAGCATCCTTTATATCTTGATTGTTGCAACGCTAAAGCATTGGACAGGTTCAATGAGTTACGGGCCGCGGTACTTCAATGATATTCTACCTCTGCTTTCAGTGTATCTATCGTTCTTTGTTCACCGCCTCCTCTTTCAAAAGTTCCCCTACAGGAGATTTGTCGCTATTCTCTTTTCCCTGACAGTCGTGTTTTCTGTTTTCGTGCAATTTCTTGGAGCTTTTCACTTTTCTTATCAGTGGGATAAGTATTTTGATCAGCCAGGAGTCTCGCAGGAAGATCTCGTTTGGGATTGGAAAAACTCTCAGATTTTATTTATGTTTCGAAACCACGACTGAAATGCGAAAACGTGAACAAGATGCGTCTGTGTTCCGGCTGCCAAAGCGAATAAAATTCCGCTTCGTCTAGGGTATGTCTTACTCAATGAGAAAAAGCATCCTTGTAAAGTTCACGTTGTTTATAATAAGTTTATTCATGGCTATTGTAATCGCTGAGTTTTTGTTACGAATGTTAAAACCACCGGTTTCCGTTATGGGAATGGAGTTCGATGAGTTTCGCAATAAAGGGTTAAACCAGTCTCATACCCTGATCCTCGTTTTGGAATTCGGCCTGTCCTCGGTTCTTCGATCTCGATTTATAACGAATTCGGTACTGTGGTAAACGATTACAATCTCGAAAAACAAGAAGGTATTACAAGAGTGCTCTTTGTCGGAGATTCTGTTGTCTTGCGTTGCGATATTATTCACTGCCTCAAGGATCTTTACGGTGAGAGTGACTTCGAGTACTGGAATGCAGGAGTCAATGGTTTTAATACGGCTCAAGAAATTGAGTTCTTCAAACAGTTCAACTACATGATCCGTCCGGATCTTGTCATTCTGTTATTTCATAACATTGATTTTGAAACTACGCCAGTAGCCTTTATTGACGAAAGCGGAAGTTTTTCCGTCTATGCGCCTGAAATGCCGACGAACTACTTTCATCGTTGGCTTTTCAGGCACAGCTATCTCTTCCGAAGTATTGTTTCACTTTTATTTTCGCGACTTCGGGAGTCAGCTCTAGAAGATCCGCAAGCTTGGCAAGAGCGTGTACAAAGTGTCCAAGCTGAGCTTCGGGAACTCAAACAGTTTCTTGAAAGAGATAGGGTTCGTTTTAGCGTTGTTATCCTTCCAATTATCGATCCGCCCGGGCAATGGAGTTGGAACGAGATCCGAAGCTTTGAACAAATTCTTTTCATTCTGAATGACCTTCATATTCGATACTTTGATCTTCTTCCCGTGATCACTTCACTTGTTTCCAAAGGCTATTCACTCCAGGGAGACGTCTCTGATCGGTGGCATCCCACTCCAGAAGTTTCTTGTTCTTTTGCACAGTACCTCTACAATAAGGGCCTTTTTGATAGCTCTAGGTAAGTGCCTATCAGTTTTTCCCAAATCGTTGTTCACTATGAGAAAAAAAACCTATTCCGTTCAGGGACGTGCTTGGTTGGTTTCAGCAATTGTTTTTGCTTTAACCGCTTTTCTCACCTACCCTCTTCTATTCCATTTTTCTACTCAGTTTCCGAGTGATCTGGGAGATAGTTCGAAATATCTTTGGAATCTTTGGTGGATGAAGCGAGCGGTGTTCGTCGAGAATACTAATCCCTTTTTCACCACCTTCCTTTATTATCCTCAGGGAACCGGCCTCGTCTTTGATTCCTTTGTTCCGCTTTGGGGAATCTTATCTCTCCCTTTCCAATTCCTGTTTGGTTTAATTACCACGTACAATATTCTCGTTTTTCTCTCCTTTCTTCTTTCATTTTGGGGGATGTTCCTGTTGGTTAGACGTCTTACTGATAGTAGCTTAGCAGCTACCTTCGGCGGTGTTTTCTATTCGTTCTCCCCATATGTTTTTGCACACCTTCGTGGTCATTTTAATTTACTCCATGTCTGGATCTTTCCCTGGTTGCTCTATGCGTTGTTTCACTTCCGAAAGCAGCCATCCTTGAAAAGGAGTGCACTGGTAAGCTTGGTCTTTCTCTTTTCCTTGTTTACCGATTATTATTATGCGTTTTATGCTATCGGGATCACTGCTCTCTTTTTAGCTTATGTCTATTTCTCCACTTCAGGACGGATTCTCAAAGCTGTTCTGCTTTATGGAGCGCTTATCGTTATCATGTATGCAGTGTTTTTGTATCCTCTTTTTTTGGCTTATATTCGGGAGCAGCAATCCCTTGCTTCATTGCGCATTACCGAGTTTGAGCAATACTCCGCGGATCTTCTGAGTTACTTTGTTCCGTTCGAACAAAATCCTTTATTGGGACGTTTCTCAAAAGCCTACACCCGAAGATTTACGGCGGGTACGACGGAAGGTACAATATACGTAGGATATGCCGCCTTGTTTTTGGCTTTTGTCGGTTTGTTTCGCTATAGAGATAAGGCCCGTATAAAAACGTTTCTTGTTCTTCTTATTGTTCTCTCATTTTTGCTCTCCCTCGGTCCGACATTAACGATTTTGGGCAAAGACTATCCGATTTCCCTGCCATTCTCCTGGTTTACTTCACACGAGACTCTCTCTCATCTTCGTGTGTCTAGCAGGTTCGGGGTCCTTTCCTTGTTTGGAATTTATCTTCTTTCTGGATTCGGTATTGCTTATTTGTCAAAAAAGACGAAGCGGACTCCTCTTTTTGTACTGGTGTTTTTTATCTGGTTTATGGAATCGGCTTCCTTCCCCATTCCGCTTGAACGACCTCGAATGTCTGTTTTTTATGACAGCATCGTGTCCGATCCAGAACACTTTGCTATACTGGCTCTTCCCATTGAGTTTTGGAGTGATGACGTCCGATCAGTATATGGACAAACT
>DATEUZ010000026.1:0-2579 GCA_035282885.1 Patescibacteria group bacterium
GTCTTTCTCTATCCGTAAAGCAGAGGAAGAAATAAAAGTAAGTGATCCGCAGATTATGCATGTCGAGGGGAAGAAACTCTATCCTTCCACTCTATTCTTTACAGTGACAAAAAGAACCCCGGTTTTAGCCATTCCTTTGTACGAAACCGATACCGAAGGGGAAGAATCGACGAAAGAAGCGTCATTCCAAGCATTCCTTCTTCTTGACAAAGAAGGATACATTACATCCCGTGAGGCTACGACAACGTCTTATCCAGTTTTCTGGTATCAGGTGAGGGACGGAGGAAGTTTATTCGTTGAGGACGATTTCCTACGGCAGACTCTTTCTCTTGTATCTCGGCTTACTGAGAGAGAAGTTGGTGTATCTACGCTTTCCAAAAACGGTGAAGGAGGGTTGCAGGTTACGTTGGATTCAGGTATTACAGTATTTTTTGATGTAGGGAAAGACCATACCTTGCAGGTTGACTCTTTACAACTAATCTTGCAAAACTTTACAATAGAAGGTAAGAAGTATAGGCATATAGACCTTCGCTATGAAAAGCCTGTTACGTATTAAACTATGGGAGTAAGAATGGCAAAAGACCGTGTTGTTGCAGGGATTGATGTCGGTTCCTCGAAAGTGTGTACGATCATCACCACTGTCTCGCAGGAAGGAAGCGTCCATGTCATTGGAGTTTCCACAGTACCGAGTAAAGGGCTGAAAAAAGGCCAGATTGTTGATATTGAGGACGCTGTATCCGCCATCAATGCAGGTTTGGAATCAGCCGAACGGATGGCAGGATTTGCTATTTCATCAGCCTTTATTTCCGTAGGTGGCGCGCATATCAACTGTCAAAATTCGAGAGGCGTTGTTGCCGTTGCAGAGCCAGAAAGCGAGATAGCACTTACCGATGTAGATAGGGTTATTGAGGCAGCAAAAGCTATTACCCTGCCTTCCTCCAGAGAAATCGTTCATGTCCTTCCACGAGGATACATTGTTGATTCCCAGGAAGGGATACGGGATCCAGTCGGAATGACTGGGGTGAGGCTTGAAGTCGAGACGCATATCATCACTGGTTCAACAACGTCTATGAGGAATCTCGCGAAATGCGTCCAAGAGGTCGGGGTAGACGTCGAGTCTCTCATTTTTGGTGGCGTTGCCTCATCTGAGGCGGTCCTTTCAGATACGGAAAAAGAACTCGGAGTCGTTCTTGTGGATATAGGGGGTGGAACGACTGACGTCTGTTTGTTTATTGAGGGAGCACTTGCCTTCTCAGCTGTCATTCCGATCGGCGCAAAACACATTACGAATGATGTCGCTATAGGCCTTAGGGTCAGTCTTGATACTGCGGAGAAAATTAAACTTTCGTTAAGTAAAGAACCCCGAATCATTGCGACCGAAGAGGGGAAAACCAGAAAGGATATTCCCTCGGATGAATTTGACATAACTGCCCTCGGCGTGACTGAAGAAGCACGAAAATTCTCAAGAAAAACACTGATAGAGGGCATTATTCGGCCACGCTTAAGTGAAATTTTTTCCCTTGTTGCGATGGAAATAAAACGCTCGGGATTTGGCGGAATGACTCCGTCGGGTGTTGTTGTGACAGGTGGGGGTGCCGAAACAATAGGAGTTTCAGAAATTACACGGCATGTGCTTTCCATGCCAGTGAGGATTGGGTATCCACAGGGAGTAACAGGACTTATCGATGAAATACAGGGACCGGCTTTTTCGACATCGGTAGGGCTTGTTTTGTATGGAGCAAAAGGTGAAGGATTAGGAAGTGTCGGTCTTTCAGAAATGAATCTGCCTGGGAAAGATCTCTTAAAACGGCTGGTTACTTTTGTCCGTTCTTTTCTTCCCTAATGACACATCTTTTCGTTTTACGGGATATGCTATAATGAGCCGAAAGAAGGTACTATATGCTCATTAAACCTGAAGTTCAACGTTTTGCGAAAATAAAGGTTGTTGGAGTCGGTGGCGGTGGATGTAATGCCTTAAACTCGATGATCGCACTTCAACAAATCGATGGCGTTGACTTCGTTGGTGTCAATACAGATGCTCAAGCCCTCATGACGTGCCAATCCTCTACAAAAATTCAAATTGGTGAAGAACTCACAAAAGGGTTAGGTTCTGGTTCAAGTCCTGAGATCGGGAAAAAAGCTGCAGAAGAATCAGTTCCGAAACTCAAAGAATTGTTTCAAGATTGTGACATGGCGTTTATTACCGCAGGTATGGGTGGCGGGACAGGAACTGGCGGAGCTCCGGTGATCGCAGGTATCGCAAAAGAAACTGGGATTCTGACGGTCGCGGTTGTGACCAAACCATTTCATTTTGAAGGAACGAGAAGAATGGTTGTTGCTGAAGAGGGCGTCGAGATTCTCAAAGAGAGAGTCGACACGATGATTGTCATTCCGAACCAGAGACTTCTGGAGGTTGTTGATAAGAAGATGTCTCTCATAGAAGCGTTCCGTGTCGCAGATAGTGTGTTAAGCCAGGGTGTTCAGGGAATCTCAGATTTAATTACGAAGCCTGGTCTTATCAATGTTGATTTTGCGGATGTAAAGACCATTATGAAAGACGCTGGGTCTGCCTTGATGGG